>JAYTGM010000467.1:0-3655 GCA_043733425.1 Terriglobia bacterium | reverse complement strand
GCGGGAACGCTGACAGGAGTGGGCGGGCGTAATGCCTGCATGGCGGGGCCGCCCGTTTTCGCGGAGGTGTTTGTTTCCGGACCCCGGCGGAAGATGCTCATGCCGGTGTGCGTCATACTGTTCTTGCGGAAGTTTTCCTGCTCGTACTTCATGCGGGCTACGGCAGCAGGGTCAGCCGCCGGTACCGGGCGCTTCATCGCAATCAGCTTTTCTTTCGATTCATCGGCATGGTCGCTCAGCGGGTAATCTTTCACGATGCGCGTGTAATTGTCCGCAGCCTGATTTTCGAAACGATCTCCCATGCGCGAAAACGAATCGGCCGCTTGCCAGAGCGATTCGGAGGCACCGCTGTAGAGCGGGTATTGATCGGCAACGAAATTCAAACGGTTCGCCGCAGCCGGAAATGCACCCTTCGAGTGATAAAACGCGCCGGTCAGAAACTCTTTTTGCGCCAGCACTTCCTGGGTGTTGCGTAGCATTTGCTGGGCTTGCGGCACATATTTGCTGTTCGGAAATTGAACCACCAGGACTTTGCACTCGTCTTCGGCGCGAATTGCCTGAGCCGAATCTCGATCTACCTTTTCCATCTGTTTGTAATGGATCTGGCAGACTTTCCATTGGGATTCGGCAGCTTCTTCCATGTTCGGGTAGAACAGGATGAAATCTTTGTATTCCGCTTCAGCCTGCGCCATACCGTGCGCGCCGCCTTCGCGATACCAGCTATCGGCGATGGCGAGCTTGGCCTTGGCGAGGTATTCGCTGGTGTCGTAAGTGTTGATCAGCGTGTTCAGCGTCAGGCGGGCCACTTCATAGCGGCCGCGCTCCACGTCACCAATCGCGCGATCGAACAATACCTTGTCGGGCTGCAACGTGTCTTTAGTGATGGGGTTTTCGTATTTCTTTTTGTGGAAACTGCAGGAGCCTATCAGCAGAGCCACACAGGAAAGAGCCAGGAATCGGGAAAAATTGTGGAAAGAGGGCATGAGTATGAAGCGATCTTTGGGCAGATCGCAAGCCGTTTGTCGAAAAGTCAAAGTTTACGCATGGACAGCACCGGCGTTAGCGGCCAACTGTTGCATTTCTTTCACGGTACGGGCTGGATCCGCACTATGGAACACGGCAGAACCGGCGACTAGCCAATCGCAGCCGGCACGCACAATCTCCTGTACATTATCCTTCGAAACGCCGCCATCGATTTCGATAGCAAAGTTCAACCGCCGCTCCTGCCGGATTCGGGCCAATGAGCGGATTTTATTCAACGAATTTGGGATAAACTCCTGGCCCTCGAAACCAGGGTTCACACTCATCACCAAGACATAATCCACGAAATCTAAAACATCATCCAGCGTTCCGACTGGCGTGGCTGGGTTGAGAACCACCCCTGCCTTGGCACCCTTCGCCTGTATCAGACGCAATGTGCGGTCCAGATGCGTACAGGCTTCCTGATGGACTGAAATCTGATCGGCACCGGCTTCAATGAACATTGGCGCATAAAAATCGGGATTTTCAATCATGCAATGCAGGTCCAGAGTGGCCTTGGTAACCTTACGGATACTTTTCACGACCGGCGGGCCAAGGGTCAGATTGGGAACGAAATGCCCGTCCATGATATCGACGTGCAGGAGTGAAATACCGCCTTGTTCCACCCGCGCGATTTCTTCCGCAAGCCGGGCGAAATCCGCCGACAGGATGGAGGGAACGATTTGTGCCATTTACAACCTATTCAGGTTAACATGCCGCTACAGGAATGCTCAGCTTAACAACGCCGCGAAGAAGCCATCGCCCGCGTCGCGTCCGGGCATCCGGCGAACTATTTGCAGAATCCGGCCGGGTGCCACTGATTCCACCACCTGCTCATTTTCTTCAGGTTCCAGGGAGCAGGTGGAATAAACCAGCAGGCCGCCGGGTTTTAATGCCGCCAATGCGTGGGTTAATATGGCACGCTGCCGGTCAGCCTGGCGGGCTAAATCGGCTTCGTTGAGCCTCCACTTGATTTCGGGATTGTGCGCCAAAGTGCCGGTGCCACTGCAAGGAGCGTCGACCAGAATGCGGTCAAACTCAGCGGCGAAGGGAAGGGGAACACGCGCGTCCAGAACCAGGTTCGGCGCGGAGACCATCTCCAGGCGCCGGGAGCTTAAATCACAGGCCAGCACCCAGGCGCCTGATTCACGCGCCTGATTTGTTTTGTTCCCCGGCGCGGCGCACAGATCCAGCACGCGATGCGAGGCTTCAATCTTCATAAGCGGCACGATGGATTGTGAACCGATGTCCTGCCAGACGGCACCGGGTGGAAGGGCGGCGCCGGGTGGGAACTCCAAACAGCCGGGCACCTCAGTTGGAATTGCGCCTGGGGGGGCGGGAAGACCGGCGGGCAACCGGGCATAACGCTTGGGGGTTTCGAGCGCCGCACCTGCGATTGCTTCCGCCATCTGCGCGCCGAAAGCCCTGCTCCAGCGGCTCAGCAGCCATTCGGGGCAGGAGAGCATGGTTTGCTTGTCGGGCCAAGTGGGCTCCAGGTTGCCGGCTTTGCGCAGTACGGCGTTCACAAGCCCGGCGGCTGAACGCTTTCCACTTTGCTTCACCAGTTCCACGCTTTCGCTTACCGCCGCGTGAGCGGGTACGCGGTCCAGATAGCGCACCTGATAAATGCCCATGCGGAGCGCTTCCCGAACCTCAGGGTCGAGTTTCTTGACCGGCTTGCCAGTTAACTGGCGAATCAAAAGGTCTAGTTGAGAGCGGTAGCGGAGCGAACCTAACGTGATGGTGGCCGCCAGCCCGGCATCGCGCGAATCGAGTTGAGCCGAGCGCTGGGCCAGCAAATCTGCCGCGAATGCGCCGTTGTCTACCTCAAGAAGAATGCGGAAGGCAAGCTCCCGCGAAGGACTGATCATGAACAAGTGATGGACGCCGAATCTATTACTGTATCGTTTCTGCTACGACGCGTCGGGATCTGCGTTGTCGGGGATTAAGTTCTTGTGCTTTGGCTTTCGGGCTGTTTTCGGTTTGATGATGCGTTCAGCGGGAACAGGCCCCACCCGTTCCCGTGCCAGCTTCCGGACTTCCTTGGTGGCGCTAAAGACCTTTTTTTTAGTGGCCATTCAGGACACCAGCGAGTGAGCAACACGGCTTGCCAATTGGTCAAAAGAAAGAATTTCGTAAAGGGAGGAATCGGACATGATTTTTGTGACCAGGGCCGCGTGCATGGCATGGCCAGCGCGTTCGGCGATGACGTGGCCCAGCAGCGGCTTGCCCAGCAAAGCGAGATCGCCAATCAGATCGAGCGCTTTGTGCCGGCAACACTCGTCACGGAAGCGCAGGCCGCCTGGGTTCAGGACGCTGGTGCGGTCGAAACAGACTGCGTTATCGAGGGTAGCTCCGCGAATCAAACCCATATTGCGCATCGCACTCAACTCATACTCAAAGCCGAAGGTGCGTGCCGGTGCAATCTGCTCCGCATAGCGCTCCGGTGTCACTTCCATTTCGAGGGCCTGCTTGCCGACCAACGGGTGATCGAACTGAACATCGCAGGTGAGGCGAAAGCTGTCATCGGGAATGATGGAAATACGCTTGCCGCGATCTTCAATGATGACCGGCCGCGTGACGCGTAGGTACCGGCGTTTGCGGCGGTAATGCCGCATACCCGCTTCACGGATCA
>JAYTGM010000466.1:0-3655 GCA_043733425.1 Terriglobia bacterium | reverse complement strand
GCTTTTGAAGCTGGTCTTCTTGCCGCCCTCGCCGAAGAGAAGATCGCGCTTGTCATCGATGCAGGCGCGGGGGGCGAAGAAGCTGAGCGGGTTCACATGGCTGTTCGAACCTCTGGGGTGCAGGCCGAGATCTGGAAAGGCTCCTTTGCTGGCTTTGCTTCCCGCATTGCTGAAAGCACGCTCTATGTGGGGTACGATTCCGCGGGCCAGCATGCCGCCGCAGCTCTCGGCACACCGTTGATAACCGTATTTTCAGGTCATGTTTCACAGCGGATGTTCGAACGTTGGAAGCCAACGGGTCGGGGCCGGATTGAAGTTGTAAACGCGGAAAACCTCGCGCCGGAGGAAGCCCTGCAGCGGACCATCGCAGCCATCGGACGGATCAGAACACTTTGATTTGAAGATATTTCTGCGGGTTCAAGCGGAAATTATGAACAAAGGCGCGCGTCTCACGGCTGGACCCGGCGTATTGCTCATAAAGCTGTGAGCTGTTCAGCATCTTTGCCAGTTGCCCGTTGCCCCGCGTTAACTCGTCGTAGGTGGCGTTCAGATTCCGCAGAGCCGCCAAGCTGTTGTTGTACTGTTCTTCGCTCGCCATCATCGGCGAGGATTTCACTTGCTGCATGGATTTGCGGAATGTCCTGATACTGGCAATGGCATTGTCGTATTGCGCTGAATCTTTCAACATTTGCCCGTATTGGCCCCGGCCGTTTTCAATATCGGCCAGCATTTTGTCAGCATCCAGCAAGGGCTTGCGAATCTGGTTATATAGGTCCTGTCCGTAAATCGCTTTTCCCACTTGGCTTTTTGGGCCTCCGTAATCGGCCACTGCATCTTGTATCGCCTTTAGATCGTCGCGCACCTGGGTATACAGGTCTTCGCGTTTTACAAGAGTGCCCAGCGGTGTTTCCGGATTCTCGATTTGATCCAGCAGGACAGTAGCCCGCTTCAGTGTCGCCGAAACGGAAGCGATCAGGTCAGCCGGATCAAAATTGGGCGTGGGCGGTACGCGGCTGAGTTCCTCCCCCGCCATAATCGTGCGCGCGCTGTGGCCGCCTTTGATGTTGATGTACTTATTTCCTACCAGATTGTTGGCGGTAATTTCAGTTTTCGAATCCTCCGGAATGGAACGCAGGAAATTTTTCTGGACCTTCATATCCACTTCAACGGTTCGGGAACGGTCCTTCGAATCCGTGAGCCTGACCGCTTTCACTTCGCCTATCTTCATGCCGTCCAACTGCACATCAGCCGTGCGTACCAGGCCTGAGCCATCGTCAAAATAGGTGCGGATCACAACCATGCGGTGAATTAATTCCTGTCCGCTGCCGGTCAGTAGGAACATGAGCGTGCAGGCAATAAAAACAGCAACGGCAATCAGAGCGGTAACCCGCGCCCCCGCATACGGGCTGAGGGTGACAGTCCGGATGTCCTCTTCCGTTTCCGGTGCTTCCAGTTCGGCCATTTTCTTTCTTGAACCCGAGTGTAACAAGGTGCCTGGCGATGCCTGCGCAAGCACCGGGCGCGCAGTCGTACTCTAAAGTTTGAATGATGAAACGCAAGCTCCCCATCGGAGCCGAAATCGACCCCTCTGGCGGAGTGAGTTTCCGCATCTGGGCTCCCAAACGAAAGGCCGTGCGAGTGGTGCTCGAAGAGGGCGCTGGTTCGCCCGCAACTCATGAGTTGCAGCCCGAAGCGCACGGGTATTTCTCAGCCACGGTGAAGAAAGCTGAGGCCGGCACTGCCTACCGTTTCGAAGTGGATGACGATGGGGGACGCTATCCTGACCCTGCTTCGCGGTTTCAGCCCGATGGACCCGGTGGACCTTCGCGCGTGGTGGATCCGGACGCATTCGATTGGACCGATGCGGCATGGAAGGGCGTAAAAATTGAAGGCCAGGTGCTCTATGAAATGCACGTGGGCACCTTTACGCACGAAGGCAATTGGAAAGCGGCGGAAGACCAGTTGGAAGAACTTGCCGCAACCGGCATCACTGTGATTGAGATCATGCCGCTGGCAGATTTTCCCGGTCGTTTTGGCTGGGGTTACGACGGTGTAGATCTGTTCGCACCCACATGGCTTTACGGTGAGCCCGATGATGTGCGCCGTTTCGTGAACAAGGCTCACTCTTGTGGAATCGGCGTAATTTTGGACGTGGTCTACAACCATTTCGGTCCCGACGGTAATTATCTGCGGAGTTACGCGGACGATTACTTTACCGACAAATACATGAACGATTGGGGTGAGCCGATTAACTTCGACGGAAAGAACAACGCGCCCGTCCGCGAATTCTTTTTGTCAAACGTGAAGTATTGGATGGAAGAGTTTCACTTCGATGGCCTGCGGCTGGACGCGACGCAGCAGATCTTCGATGATTCGCCGATACACATTCTGCAAGAAATTACAGAGGGCGTGCGCAAATCCGCACATGGACGCGACACCATCGTCATCGCCGAAAATGAACCTCAGGACGCCAAACTGATCCGCCCCGTTGCCGAGGGCGGTTATGGCATGGACGCCTTGTGGAACGACGATTTTCACCATTCTTCCGTGGTGGTGTTGACGGGCCGCAACGAGGCCTATTACACCGATTATCTGGGCAAGCCGCAGGAGTTTATCTCCGCCGCGAAGTATGGATATCTTTATCAGGGCCAGTGGTACAAATGGCAGACTGGCCGCCGTGGTACGTCGTCTTTGAATGAAAAGCCAGCCGCGTATGTAACATTCATTCAGAATCATGATCAAGTGGCCAACACGTTGCGCGGCGAGCGTGCCGACCGCTTGGGAGCCGTGGGAAAATACAAGGCCATGACCGCTCTGTTGTTATTGGGCCCGGGCACGCCGATGCTGTTCCAAGGGCAGGAATTTGCGGCTTCCACGCCGTTCCTGTTCTTCTGCGATCACAAGGCGGAACTCTCGAAGAAAGTCCGTGAGGGGCGCGGGAAGTTTCTGAGCCAGTTCCGCAGCCTGGCGATTCCAGAGGTGCAATCCGTGATTCCCGATCCAGGCAACCCGTCGACGTTTGAGATGTGCAAGCTGGATTTTTCAGAGCGGCGGAAGAACGCGGCCTATTACAACATGCATAAGGATTTACTGCGGCTCAGGCGTGAAGATGCGGTATTTCGCTTGCAACGCAAAAAGGGTGTGGATGGAGCTGTGTTGAGCGATGAGGCATTTGTATTGCGATACTTCGGTGAAGAGCATGGTGACCGCTTGCTGCTGATTAATTTCGGCCGCGACCTGCACCTTGACCCTGCCCCGGAACCTTTGCTGGCACCTCCCGCGGGAAGCGAGTGGCGCATCACCTGGAGCAGTGAAGACCCCCGGTACAACGGCTATGGAACCTTCCCGCCCGATTCCGAAGACAACTGGCGTTTTCCGGGTTATGCCGCGGTGGTGCTGACATCGGAACCCGCTTCCGCGGAGCCAAAAAAGTGAACGATTTGATACGGGTGCTGCCAGGGCGTGAGTTGCGCGATTTCGAAACCGATCCGCACCTGTCGCAGGAATGGCTTGTTACCAACGGACTGGGCGGATACGCGAGTGGCACTGTAGTCGGCCCCCTGACGCGCCGTTACCACGGGTTACTGATCTCCGCACTGCCGAACCCACTGGGTCGCATGATGATGTTGAATGCTCTTTCCGAGCGCATCCGGCT
>JAYTGM010000465.1:0-9807 GCA_043733425.1 Terriglobia bacterium | reverse complement strand
ACTTATAACGATCGGTCCGCAACGCGTGGAGGGTTGGCGTCTGCGGGAAATCTCGTTCCCAGTAGTATTCGTATAGCAGGTCTTTGCGCCACTTCGGATCTGGATTTCCGGCCAGAAGCGGCAGCATGCTGCGTCCATCCAAATCCGGTGGCGGCTTGATGCCGGCGGCATCGAGCACGGTGGGCATGATGTCGAGCCCGGCAATGACATTTGTGATGGTCCGACCGCCGGAAAACAATTCGGGACAGCGGGACAACATGGGTACACGCATGCTTTCTTCGTAAGCCGTGCGCTTATCGATAAGGCCGTGTTCACCGAATGCGAAGCCGTTATCGCCCATATAAATCACTAGGGTGGAATCGAGCTGGCCGCGTTTGCGGAGGGCTTCCAGGACGCTGCCCACACTGTCATCGACGCCGAGCAGCGTTTCCGCGTAGCGCTGATAGTATTCGGCGATATCGAGATTGGAATGATAGGGAAAATCTACGCCATGCCAACTGTTGCGCTGGTTTTGAACCCACATGGGGCGGTGCTGGGCATACTCGCCGGATTTCGCCATGGTCTTGGGGGGCTGAAACTTTTCGTTCGCGTAAATACCCTTGTGCCGTTCGGCGGGAACGAAATCGGAGTGAACGGCTTTGTGCGAGAGGTAGAGGAAATAGGGCTGCTCGCGGGGGATGGTGTCGAGCCAATCGAGAGCATAGCCCGTGAGCTCATCGGTGATGTAGCCTTTCTGGACGACGTGCCTGCCATCTACGTTGAGGCCATTTTTGCTGGGCAGATACGTACCCTGGCCGCGGAAGCTCACCCACTTATCGAAGCCGGGCTGCGGCTCATCGCCGCCGTTACCCATGTGCCATTTGCCGATGAAGGCGGTCTTGTAACCAGCCTTTTGGAGGAGCTGCGGGAAGAAGCGGGTACCGGCTGGGATGGCGGTGTTGTTGTCTACTATCTTGTGGCGGTGCGCGTAAACTCCAGTTAGAATACTGGCGCGGCTGGGCGAGCAAAGCGCGGTGGTGACGAACGCATTTTTCAGGTGGGCTCCGTCACGCGCGAGTGCATCCATGTGTGGCGTCTTGAGCCAGGCCTGGCCATGGAGGAAACCGAACGCATCGTAGCGATGATCGTCAGTCAAGATAAAGATTATGTTGCGGGGGCGCTTGCCGCCGGTTTGCGCGACCGCCTGGTCAATCAGCGTTTGCGCCGCGAAAGCCGCGCCCGCGGTGGACTTCATAAAGGTACGGCGTGAATTAGTCTGCATGAAAGGAGCCCTGGCGGTTTTCGAGCGCTAGAAGGAAACGTTTCACAGGAAGACCGCCGCCGAAGCCGGTCAACTTGCCATTCAAGCCGATGACGCGGTGACAGGGAATCACGATGGGGATGGGGTTACTGCCGTTGGCGGCACCCACGGCGCGCACTGCTTTGGTTGAGCCGATCTGCATAGCAATTTCGCTATAGCTGCGTGTTTCGCCATAAGGGACTTCCCGCAGCGCTTGCCAGACGCGCTGTTGAAAGGCGGTGCCGATGGGGTTGAGCGGGAGTTCGAAGCTTCGCAAGTTGCCTGCAAAATACAGACGTAATTGGCGGGCGGTTTCGCGCAGGATGGGATGATCCGGTTCCGGTTCCGAGGAATCTGGCGCATCGCCGCCGAACCGGATTTCGCGGAGCGTGTTGCCGTCAGCCAAGAGAACCAGTGGGCATTGTTCTTCATCGGTGAATCGTGCCCAGGACATAATTTATCTGCTGTTACGATGTACGCGGCCGCCACGCATGACAAACACGACGCGGCGAACGGCGGTGATGTCGTCCATGGGATTGCCTTCGACGGCGACAAGATCGGCATCGTAGCCGGCAGCCACGGTGCCGATCTTTTTCCCGAGACCCAAAGACTCAGCTGCGACGGAGGTGGCGCTTGCCAGGGCGTCCGCCGGTTTATCGCCTGCATCACGCACCCGGTAGATGAACTCTTCCGCATTGCGGCCGTGGGCACCGGCGACGGCGTCGGTGCCGAAGACAACCTTTACACCGAGCGCGCGGGCCCGCTGCAGGACGTGGGCACTGGGCTCAATTGCTTTTTCCAGATTCGCAAGAGAGGCTGCGGAAAAATTGAATTTTTCCTTGAGGTCTAAATAGTTATGAAGGACCAGAAAGTTGGGGTCAAAGAAGGTGCCGTGTTCAGCCATGAGCTTCAGTGTGGGGTCATCGACGTAATCTCCATGTTCGATGGAGGTGCAACCCGCAAGGACCGAAGCGGTTGCGCCCTTTGCGCTGATGGCGTGAACCACGGTGCGCAGCCCTTGCGCTTTGGCTTCCGAGCAAGCGGCTTCCAGTTGAGCATCGGTCATGCTTTGTTCGCCGCCGGCACCCAGGCCCAGAGTGGCGAAGAGCTTGATGACATCCGCGCCTTCGGCTTTGGTTTGCCGCACGAGCGCGCGGATGGCTTCAGGGTCACCTGATTTATTCGTGATCTGGCGGAGCGAGGTAAGGATTCTTGGTCCGGGGAGGAAGCCCTTTTCGATGCGGTCGCGCAGCGGGCCATCCGTGGCGGAGCCGACACTTTGAACCGTGGTGAAGCCGGCCTGCAAGGTGAGCCAGGCATTTTCGGCGGCGAAGAGAGCGAGATCCTCCGGCTTTTCGTTGGCGCGGTTAGAGAGCTTATTGGTGGCGGGATCGAAGTGCCAGTCCAGGTGCACATGCGTATCGATCCAGCCGGGCATGAGTGTGAGAGCGCGAAGGTCATAATCGGCTTTCGCGGTGCCGGGCGCGATCTTGACGATACGGCCGCCTTCTATGGTGATCTGCTGATTGCGGAGAACGCCGCCGCGCCCGTCGAGAACGGTGCCGGTCTGCAGGACCAGGGTTTGCGCGAAAGCGGAGAGAGCGAGAAAAAACAAAAGAGCAATTTGCATGATTATTTCTTACGCCAGATTGCGATGACGGACTTGCCTACGTGGTGACCCAAATATTTATCCATGACGCGTGAAACGGGCACCAGCCATTTATCCCAGATTTGCAACTGCTCTCTGGTGGGCATGGATTGTTTCAGAAACATGGCATTCGTGGCGGAGGCGAGCAAGCCGGCCGAATCGAGATACACGAGCTCCTCAATGCGGGCTCCTGAAGGAGAGATGACGCGCAGCATCTGGCGGCTGTACCGCCGGAAATGGCCGATGGCTTTATCGAAGGGAGTGTACAGGCGCTGATGCGCGGGAGATAAAACAATGATGCGACCGCGCGGCCGCAAACGGTTCGCTGCTGCCTGCAACTCTTCCCGATCATGTTCAATGTGTTCGAGTACGTCTATATAAATGATGGTGTCAAAGCGCTCTGAAGGTTCGAGATCGGAAAGGGTTCCGCACACGCTTTCGTAGACTCGGGCGCTCGCGTCCTGTTGAATATGAGCAGTCATGCGGGCGGCTAATTGGGGATCCGGTTCGAGACAGACCCAGCGGCCGCGCGGACCTTGGTCAAGCAGAGCCGTGTTGGTACCGATTCCCGCGCCTACTTCGAGCACGTCGCCAATGATGTAAGGGCGCACCCAGCCAGACCAGTAAGACTTCCAGGCTTTGACACCCGCGAAGAGATCGAGCTCATCGCCGACATATTCGATTTCAGCCATGTTCGATATTAGTCATGTTCGATAGTAGTCATATTCGATTTTAGGCATATTCGATTTTAGGCACGCGGATATGCATCCACCACTTCCGCGATGAAGAGAGGCGTATCCCGCAGCGGCACAAAGCCCAGGCTGGTGCGATTCGAAAGCATGAAGAAGGTGAAGCTGGAGGAAATGGTAATCAGTTGGAAGAAGATGATCAGCAGAGTTCCGAAGGCGTAGGTGGCCCATCCGGGGATAGATAAATCCGTGGCAAACCTGATCCACACGGTCACGGCGAGCCCGATGAGAACGAGGATGCCGCACATAAGCGAAGCAATGAGAGTGCGTACGCCGACTACGTCGCCAAAGACGGAGATGGCGCTCAGGCCATGGGTGACCAGAGCGACGAAGTTCATTTTCGAGGTTCCGGCGATGCGATATCCCCTGGGAATGGGCACAAGAGCGTAAGGCAGCCGCGAATGAAACACCGCAGCCGCATAGTGATTCCAAAGCTCAGACAAGACGACTAACGTGGTGAGATTTTTGGCGGGAAGGACGCTGAAGTTTCCCACGCGGACTTTGAGGCCGGTGAGCATGAGGTGTACGGTGCGATATAGAAAATAAGAGGTGCGGAAAACCAGCGATTCCGAACGGCGGATGCGTTCCGCAAAGATGGCGAGGGATGCGCCGGTCTCAGAAAATTTGTGGAGCAGTTGGAGCGCGCCTTCAGCGGTATCTTCCCCGTCAGCATCCATAACCATCAGGCCATCGCAGGGGATGTTCTGTTCGACATACACCAAGCCGATGGCGATGGCTCTTTGATGGCCCACGTTGCGGCGGAGACGAATCACGCGGATCCGGCGAACGGCGGACATGGTGCGATCAAAATCCCGCGGGGTAAAACTCTGCAGGGAACCATCGTCCACCATCACTACTTCGAGTGAATAAGGGTGAGGGGAAATGGTGTTGTCGAGGCGGCGGGTGAGTTCCGCGGCAGAGGCCCAATCATCACGAACGGGCATCAGAATGACTACGTGCAGACGAGTCTCCCGAGCGGCGTGAGGGGCATGTGAGACCTTAAGGTTACACTGCCCAGAAGGGTGATACCTCGAATTTTCCTGATTCTGTTATGCTAGTGCGAAATGCAGTCTGAGACCGTCCTTCCCAAGCCGGTTACGCTTCGGGAACGTGGCTTCCTGCTGCTGATAGCAGCCGTTTTTGTTTGCCTTGCACTGGCAAGTGCGGCCACCCGGGCACCGTGGTGCGATGAGGCGTATTTTGCGGAACCCGCTTATCAAATTCTGAAAGTGGGCAAGATGGCGACATTCGTCTCACTGCCGGATCAAACGGATGAACCGCGGACTGCCGGAACGGACCGTTATCTCTATTGGACCTTGCCGCTGGACATTGTGTTGCAGGCCGGCTGGTACAAAATTGTCGGGTTCGGAATGGTGCGCATGCGGGCCTTATCGATGCTCTGGGGCTTAGTGGCTATGGGCTCATGGTGGGTCATTCTGAGACGAATGGGAGCGGAGCCGCTGCTGCGGGTGGCCGGGGTGGCATTGATTATTTTAGATTATGCGTTTGTGAGGGGCGGGTCTGAGGGGCGGATGGATGTGATGGGAGCCGCGCTTGGATTCATGGGGATTGCTATCTTTTTGAGTTGGGAAGAACGCGGGTACGCGCGCGCGATTTTTTGGGGGGCATTCTGCTCTGCCACCAGCGCTTTGACGCATCCGATTGCGGGCATGATGGCGACGGCAGGTCTTGGCGTGACGATACTTTGGTATTCGCGCGGCAGGTTTCGGCTGTGGCATCCACTTGTGGCGGCGGTTCCTTATCTGCTGTTTTTTGGAGCGTGGGGAATTTATATCGCTCAAGCGCCCGATCTATTTAAGCGGCAGCTTCTGGATCTTAGCAGCGGACGGATGGGAGCGTGGAGAGCCCCCGCCACCGCTGTATGGAATGAGTTTATGCAGCGTTGGGCTGGGCCGTTCGGCTTGAGCGGACACTTTGGATTGAGGCAGATTCGTGTGCTGGTGCTGCTGGCCTATGCCGTGGGATTGGGCTGGGCGCTGTTTCGCTTCCGCAGTTTCGCCCGGAGCGGATTCGGTTTGCTTTGCTTGGTGCCGGTGCTGGATCTGGTGCTGCTCTGTTTCGCTGACAACACGAAAAATGCAGCTTACCTGGTACATGTGCTTCCATGGCTTGCCGCTTGCCTTGCCGTGCTGCTGGTGAAGTACTGGCAGCGGGGCGGGGTGGTTGTCTTCACTCTTTTGCTGGCGATTCAGATTTTTGGCACAGCGTATCTGGTGTCCCGTTTGGAATATCAGCGTGAGTTCGCGCCGGCTGTGAGCTTCCTGCAACAGCATGGAGGGAAAGTGACCGGGGAGGCGCAACTCGGTTTTGGACTTGGCTTTGACAATGCGGCCGTGATTGACGACCACCGCCTTGGGTTTTATTCAGGGCCGAAGACGGCGATCTTTGCGATGGATCGCGCCTACGATATTTTCCTTGAACGTTACCGTTCCACGCATCCGGAAATTTACCAGTTTGTGATGGCGAAGGTGAAGCGCAGCAAGCTGATTTTTGAGAATGCGCAGTATCGGATTTATCAGGACCCGACCGTTCAATAAATTGCTAGTGGACGCGCAGTGGAACCGCGTCGTTTTCTAAAGGGACGCAGATACCGAGTTCGCGCCCGCTGTGCTGCAATGCGCTGGTGACGCGGAATTCAATCACGAGCATGGGTTCGTGTAGGGCGAGCGGTTTCAGGATGCCGCTGAAGGGCTGAATTCCCTCCGCTGAGTAAGCCGCCTGGCCGCACAGTTGACCCGCTATGTAAGCTTCGAGCTTGATCCAGGGGAGCGCGGCCTCAGGGATATAGATATCGAGTGAAAAGCCTGAGAAATGCTGCTCGAGCGGAAGCACGAGGTGGAGCGTGAATAGCTTTGCGGTCCAAGTGAAGTTGCGGCCTTCGGACGCGTACCAACCACGCCCGAGCCTGACTTGCAGATTGGGGTAGCTGACGCGGCTTTGCAGAAGGAGGAAGACGCGCTCATCGGCGGATTTTTCCGAGGGGTTGGAGTTAGCGAGGCAGCCGGCGCGGTGTACGCCACGAACCGCCCAGCGGGTTCTTTGCACAATGCGAAGCAGCCCGGTTAAGGAGAAGATCCAGTAGTTGGTGGCATCGTTATCAATTTCGATGCCGCTGGCGAGATAGGCAACGGGCTCGTCTGCGAGGCGGACTCCGGCGGGGGTGGTGACCTGGGCGACGCGGGTGCTGAGCAGGCACCAATCCGTGTGGAACGCCAGACGTTCCAGGGCGTAATACGGATTTTGCAAGTGGTATAGCAGACCGAGGAACAGAGTGAAACCGTATTTGCCCGGAAGCTGGAAGCGCCCATCGAGATTCATGGCGTGCGGCGTGACGGGCAGGCCGGTGAGCTGCGCAAGACGCTCTATGCCCTGCATGCGGTTGTAGTTCGTGGGCGGGTAATCGATGGCGCGGACGCTGGCGCCCCAGGAAGCAAAGAGCAGGGACAGATCGCCATCGCCGCAGCCGATATCGGCGACTGGCTTGCCTGAAATTTCGGCGGTGAATTCCGGGTAGACGGGCTCAATCAGTTTCAGGCCGATTTGGAGACCTGCAAAAGAATCGAAAGGATACCAGCCGGGCGCGGGGGGCGGTGACGTGCGTTTCGTTTCAAGAAGCCGCGCCTGGAATTGGCGGAGGCTGCGGTCAAATTCTTGCGGAGTCTCAGGGAGGGTGAGCAAGTTACGACATGGCGGCTTGCAACATGGCCCGGGCGTAGCCGACGTTGTAAGAAATGGCGGCGTAACCGCCCGCTCCGGGGTAGCCGGGGATGGGGCCGTGCTCAACATCGTAATCGAGACGGCGTGGGTGTTCCGGGTAAATCAAGTGGCTGTACTTGTTCTTCACCAGTTCTTTCATGATGGCGAACATATTGTTCTCGCCTTCATCGATCCAGACTTCGCGGTAGCGTTCATAGGGCTTGATCACCTGGACGTTGCGGAAGTGTACGTGATTGATGCGATCGCGCGAGGCAAAATAGCGGCAGACTTCGACGGGATCTTCACCCATTTCGCGCGTGACGCCGCAATCGAACGTGATGCCGTTCGAAGGGCTGTCGACAAGGGAGATGAGCTTCTTCCAGCCGGCGAGTGAGCCCATGATCTGTTCCGAGCCACGGCTGATGGGGGACGGAGGATCATTGGGATGCAGGGCGAGGCGGACATTCGCTTTTTCGGCAGTGGGGACAACGGCTTTGAGAAAGTAAGTGATATTCGCCCAGATTTCATCGAGCTTGTGCGCACCCTCATTCGGAAGAGGCGGAAGGTTACGGAACTTCATGCCCTTTTCTTCCGCGCGGGTCTGGTATTGCTGAGCAGCGGTTTGCGTGAGGTCGTAATCGAAACCGGTCCAGCCGGAGCCGCCGCGGGCTTCGTCTATTTCAAGGAAGTAGCCTTCCATGGCGCGATGGGCGTAGAAGTTGTATTCGACAACGGGAAGGCCGGACGCACCCGCGGCAACGATAGACTGCTTGATCTTTTCTATATCTTCATCGCGTTTCTTACCGGGCTTGGCGTAAATGATATCGGACGAAACGTTGATCATCAGGTTGCTGACCTGCACGCCTGCCGCTTTCCAGGGCGCCATGACACCCGCTAAGGATTCGGTTGTCCAGGGAAGCACTTGCGGGCCGCCGCTGAGGACGTGATCGACGCCAATCTGCTTAATGCGGCGAGCGGCGGCGGCACGATCTCCCGTGATTGGGCCACCATACTCCATGCCGACGGCGAGCTTCGGGGTTCCCTTCCCTTCTTTGGGCGCCGCGGGCACTTGTGCGGCTTGCAGTTCATCGACAGCTAAGGGCGATAGCGCGGCTGCGCTGGCTGCCCAGATTGCCGCGCGTCGCGAGATGTTCAGGGGCGAAATTTTCATTTGATGATGCCGTCCTTGGCGTGGATCTCATCCAGCTTGCGCTTCAGATACTCTTTGTATTCAGCCAGCAGTTTAGGGTCGCGCGGCGTGGAGTAGATCTCGCTCGATTTGTATTTGCCGGTTTCATTGACGAATTTCTCGCGCGTCCATTCATCGTGAATGTGGAGTTCATCGGCCTTGTTCAGGACCTTGCCGACGAGATGCGGGGGAACGAAGTAGACGCCTTCGCGATCGCCGAACACCACATCGCCGGGCAGCACCGTGGCGTTGCCGATGCGGATGGGCACGTTGATGCCGGTAATCATGATTTCCTTCGAGATGGGCGTGGGATGAACGCCGCGGTAATAGGCGCCCATGGGGATGGGAAAGATTCCTTCGAGGTCGCGAATGGCTCCATCGACGACGAGGCCTTTGTGGGTCATGGCGTAGATGTAGATGGCGAGATTGTCGCCTACCAGAGTGCCGCCTTCGATTTTACCGAAGAGGTCAGCCACCAGGACATCGCCTTCCTGAAGCATATCGAGGACGCGTTGATTGCCTGGATTGATGATGCCTTTGGCCTTTGCGTCTTCATCGCTGGGGCCTTTCATATCGGGCCGGGCAGGCATGAACTGAACGGTGACAGCGCGGCCGATCAGCTTCTTTTCCGGATGCAGGATCTGGAAGTTTCCTTCGTATTGATTGTTGTAGCCTTCGCCGGGAAGGACGGCCCAGACCTCTTCGGCGGAGAGCCCCTCCATTTTCTTGAGGAGCTTATCGGCCACCTTGGGGCGGCCATCGGGAAAGCGTTCGCCCTCATATTTCGCGGTGAACTTCAAAAGCTGGTCGCGCGTGAGGGTTGCTACCTGAGCTGTGGCGGGCGCGGTGAGCGAGGCGAGTAAGAGGAAGTGTGAAAACGTTTTATTCATGTTTGTTTTGCCTGTTCAGAGTTTTAGAAGCTGAGGCGCAGCATGAGATTCATGAGCGGCTGTCCTGAGAAAGATGCCGTGGTCTGATCGCCGGTGATTTTGCCAAACAACTGCGGATTTTTGACATCGTAGGTGTTGCTGGGGTTGTTGAAGCCGTAGTTATGGAAAGGATTCTGAAAATCAAAGCGCGCCTGGAGGTTGATCTTTTCAGAAAGCTTGAAATTCTTTCTCACCGATGCCTGCGTGTACCTGATACCGGGACCGGTGACGATGTTGCGGCCCGCGTTGCCGGGCGTGAAAGCATCCGGTACAGCGAAACAACTTACCGGGAGCAC
>JAYTGM010000464.1:0-3660 GCA_043733425.1 Terriglobia bacterium | reverse complement strand
GGCCGCGCGCATCGAGCAGTTGCTCAAAACAGGGAACGGCGAAGCGTTGCCACAACCAATCCCGGTTCGCCTCCGGCAGGGGCGAAGAGCAACTATTGGTGAATACAACAATTGCGCGAGACGCCGTGACGAACTGGCTTAAATCTCGCAGGGCGGTAAGTGTACCCGCAAGAATTTGCGGTTCAAAATCTGAGATCTGTGAAAATTGAGTGGGAGAAAAAACGCGTATTTTGTTGCCCGTAAACGCTTGCGCCAACACAGCAACTCGCGCGGGATGGGACAAGGGATTACGGAAGCGGGGTGTTGCCCGAAAGCGGAAAATGTGTTTAGAACGGGGCGAGAGATCCGCAGAGGAGGCACGCTCGGCGCGCCTCCGGTTCATCAGAAGAGGGATTCTCATGTTATTCCTGCGGCTTTGATTTACTTGTGCAGGAAAGCACAAAAAGCTCTCAGGCGGTTCAAACTAATTGAGTAAAATTTTCAAAGCTCAGACAGAAGGCGTTCGGCTTCGCTGATTTGAGAGTTTAATATCCGCAATACTCGAATCAGGTCTTCGGTTTGCTTTGCGGCTTCTTCCGGCCGATCACCTTCGACAGCCTCACGGACGCCAGGAAGCGTTTTTACTCCATACCCGGTGTAAGTACCGGGCGCGTAAATCCGGTGCTTAAACCAGTCCCTGCCAGGCAACCCCTCCGGCAAAGTCATTCCTCTTTCCGAACGAAACAGGATCTGATTGAGAGCACCCAGTTTCGCGGCACTGGCTGAACTTGTTCGGGGCAACGCTTTGCTGTAGGAACTTTCAAAAGCGCTGGCCGTTTTCCGCAGACGGTCCAGTTCAGCGCGCAGATCATTCAGGTTCGGCTGATTCTTCGGGTGGTCTAGCTTGTCGATTTCCTCGACATAGTTAGTCACGGTCGCGGCGAACCTGCCAAACTCGAACGGAAGAAGCGGGGAATCGGCTAAACGCATGACCATGGTGCTGGTAACTTGGGCCAGTGCCTTGCCATAAACAAAAGTGGAATCTGAGAAGTGGGTATACCAATAAAACGAATCGTAATCCGAGTGGTACACGCCGCCACCCCCTTCGCCTCCGAAGCCCAGGTTCAGACTTGCGATACCAAGGTGCTGCAGAAACGACGTATAGTCAGAGCCCGAACCCAAGGCGGTGATGTGGTATTTCCCATCGTCAGCCGGCAAAACCGAGGCCTGTGCAGCCCTGCCGCGAGTGGAACTGCCGGGGCGAGCACGAAGCGTATCCACAAGGGGCTTTCCGGTAACAGGATCATTGACATCCCGAACTACTTCACTCACGAACTCTTCCAGTGTGTGGGACCCGCCAACTCCCAAACGGCCTTTCCCGTTGCTATCTGAATTGATATAGACCACAAGCTTTTGCTTCAACTCTTCCGCATGTTTTTCCACCCATTCAGTGGAACCGACCAAGCCAAATTCTTCGCCGTCCCACAGGGCCAGCATGATAGTGCGCCGGGGCTTCCACCCCTGCTTCAGAAGTTCTGAGAGGGAACGGGCAGTTTCAAGCAAGGGGGCAGCGCCGCTTGCCGGGTCGCTCGCCCCATGCACCCAGGCGTCATGGTGATTGCCATAGAGCACCCATTCATCGGGCAACTCGCTTCCTGGAATACGAACAATCACGTCGTAGAGCGGGTGGGTGGAGTTGTCCATTTCCACTTTCAGATGAGCTTTGGCTGGGCCGGGGCCGATGTGATACGTGAAGGCGAGCGCACCGCGCCAATCCTCCGGGGCAACGGGTCCTTCCAGATTCTCTAAAAACGGCGAGGCATCCGCATAAGAGATGGGCAGCACAGGAATCTTCATCAACGTCTTCGCTTCTTTCAAGGTAAGACGCTTGCTACCCTTTTCTGACGCAAAGCCGGGCGAAAGAGGGTCTCCGGGATAGATCGCCATGTCCATCACACTCCCGCGCTGAACACCGTCGGAGGGGCGATAGGGCCCTTTTGGGAATACATCGCCTTGGAAAAAGCCGTCATCGCGCGGGTCTGAATAGATCAGGCAGCCCACGGCACCATGTTCCTGGGCAACTTTCGGTTTCGTGCCGCGCCAGCTTCCGCCATACCTGGCAATCACGATTTTGCCTTTCACGTCAATCCCGAGTTTTTTCAGAACTTCATAATCCGCGGGAACTCCATAATTTACGTAAACCACCGGAGCTGTCACGTCACCCGAACCGGAGTATGCGTTGTAGCTCGGCACCTGGTTCATATCCGAAGAAGACTTATCTTCCTTAACGGGCGGCTCTTGCAGTTTTGCCCGAAACGGCTTCGGGCCTCCTACTAGTTCCAATCGGCGGGTAAGGGGTGTGGGCAGCAGCGCTTCAAATTCCTCAATGCGTGCGTCAAGCCCCCATTCCCGCAGCAATCCCACCAGGTATGCGGCCACGGCTTTCGATTGCGGGGTGCCGGCCAGATGCGGTTCGCGCGACATCCGCTCAATGTAACGGCCCACCCGCGCAGCCTCCGGTATGGAGCGCATCTTCTCTTCCCACCGCCGCTCCTGGGCAGCGGCATCAGGCGGAAATCCTCGCAACGAAGTTTCGGCGGAATACAGCAGCGCTGGAACCAGCGCTAAGGCTAGGTATGGCTTCATGGCGCTAATGGTCGCGGTCTGTAACTAGATCTGTAACGGCGTACAAAGCGTTCTGGTAAGGCGAATCGGGGAACGCTCCGATGATTTGCCGCGCCTTCGAAGTAAACTGCTGGGCGCGCTCCTGTACACGCGCGACAGCCGAGTATTTCTCAACTAAGTTGCGGAAGTAATCGAACGGGATCGTATTGTAGGTCCGCTCACGAAGCACAGTCTCGATGCTGGCACGCTCCTGCTCGGTCGCGCGTTCCAGAACATAGACCATGGGGAGTGTGATCTTGCCTTCGCGCAAATCGCCGCCGACAGGTTTACCGAGCGTTTTTTCACGCGAAGTGAAATCCAGCAGATCGTCAATCAACTGAAAAGCCATGCCCAGGTTCCAGGCGTATTCGCCAAGCTGCTCTTCAGCGCCGCTATCTGCCCCTGCCACGACTGCTCCTAGCTTCGCGCAAACGCTAAAGAGCCCGGCGGTTTTGCGGTCAACCAGTTCCATGCAGTCTGCTTCTGAAATGGAGATCTTCCCGATGCGCTCAAGTTGAATCAGCTCTCCTTCCACCATCAATTGAGTAAGGCCGATCAGTAAATCCAGCAGGTGAAAGTTTCTTTCCCGAAGCGCGATCTGAAACGCCTGCATGTAGAGCCAGTCCCCGGCCAGAACACAGGTGTGGTTACCCCACTGGACGTTAGTGGAGGGGCGGCCCCGGCGCGTTTCCGCCGAATCGATCACGTCATCGTGCACCAGCGTGGCGGAATGCAATATCTCCACAACGGCAGCCATGCGGATGGCGCTTTGCCCCGCATTACCCACCAATTTCGCGCATAACAACAGGAGCGAGGGCCGGAGGCGTTTGCCACCGCTTGCCTGAAGGTATTGCGTGATGGTGGTTACCGCCTCTACCGACGCTACGGATTCCAGGCCGATCTCTTTTTCCACCAGACGAAGATCATCGCGCACCAGCTCTGAGAGCTCGCGTGCGGTGAACATCTGGCCCAGCTTACCGGTCGCCATGGGAAACCTCAGTGTAACCATTCAGTTTT
>JAYTGM010000463.1:0-9813 GCA_043733425.1 Terriglobia bacterium | reverse complement strand
CGCCGTGCCCAGTTCCGAAGGGTAACCGTGGCTGTGCCAATCCGCGCTCATGTTTGTGGGAATGTTGAGCACACGGACGTGGGCAAACCCCATTTCCTTCAATGCCTTGTAAGCCGGCCTGACATTGGGGCACTTCTCCATAGGGCAGCATCCGCAGTAAATGACGATGTCGGAATTCTTCGGGGTTGCAGCAACCAAAGCTTTGAGTGCGGCAATGCCCTCCGGTTTTGACGCCGCACCGGCATCGAGAGCGTGCACGATGTGCTTGTTGCGGTAAAGCACCGGGAAGGCAACGGAAATCACCATCGGTGGTTTGGCTTTCGAGAGTTCCGGCACTAGCGCAGCAGGCTCCATGATCTCGGTTTTAAGCCAGGGGTCCACTGATGTCTGCGCTAAACAAACCCATCCCAGAATTGCCAACGCGAGCAGTCTCATCTTATGAGCTTAACCCGCGCCGGCAATTAGCACGATGCCGCAGAGGATCAGGCCGAGCGCTGCGAACTTCGATTTTGTTACCGGTTCTTTAAAGAAAATCCGGCTCCATAAAAGCGTCCAGACGTACCCCAGTGACACCATCGGATAAAGAACGCTGAGTTCGCCGTTCTTGACACCCCAGCCGAAGAAGACACTGGACAGAAGAAAGAGTGCGACACCGGCAGCTGCTTGCGTGCTGATGATGTGCCGAAAGCCATACCTGAGTTTTTCCGCTCCCAATTTCAGGAATACCGCTCCCAGGCTGCCGATTAGCGAGGCAATGAACACCAGGATCATGGACGAGACAGGGGTTCTCATCGCTTGCTTGTGGCCTTACCCAGCACCGTAACGCCGCCCACGATCACCATGATCCCCGCGATTTTCGGCAACGTGACGTGTTCGTTGAAAAAGTAAGTAGAAAGCATGGTTACCCACACATAGGTAAGGGCAATGATGGGGTAGAGCATGGAGAGCTCTCCATCGCGCAGTGCGAGCATCAGGAGCAGGGTATTGATGCCGTAGAGGCAGTAGCCGGCAAGAAGCGGAACGTTCCGTACAACCTGCAGCAGGCTGAAGTGGTTCATCTGGTTCACCCCGTTTTTCATCAGAATTTGCGCGGCGGCACCCAGGATTGTACAAATGAAGACCAGCCCCACGGATTGCATCCTAGTGAAAGGTTTATGTTGTGGCTGAGGCAGAGATGTGGCTGAACTGATCATTCTTGACGTATCTGAAATTTACGTTGCGGAAGCATTCACAGCATAACAAGGTTAGCGCGGAAACGCCGTGCTTCCACATAAAAGGGGGGGCACTCCGCTACAATGGGAAGCTGTGGAGCAAGAAAAATTAACAGTTGCGGAAAAATCCGCAAGCGCCGGACTGGTTGAGCCGGGCGGGACCAAAACCGAGAAGAAATCGCGTGAAGCAGACCAGCCGCGCGGTGTGATCGCAGAATGGACGGTCACCATCATCCTGCTGCTGTTCGGCACTACCACATTAGTGCAGGCCTTCGTGATTCCGACCGGCTCCATGGAAGACACTCTGCTGGTAGGTGACCATTTGCTTGTCGACAAGCTGGCCTTTTCGCCTCCGGGCAAGGTGACCGGGGCGCTGTTGCCATACAGCGATGTAAAGCGCGGAGATATTATTGTGTTCCGCTATCCGGTGGATATTCGCCAGACCTACGTAAAACGCGCGATGGGTGTTCCTGGTGACCGGCTTCACCTGGAAAATAAAAAACTCTTTCTGAATGGCCACCAGTTGAATGAGCCTTACGTTGTACACAAAACCGAGTACATCGATTCATACCGGGATAATTTTCCAGTAGACCCGAATGTGCCCCTAACGCCATCCGCGCAGGCGATGCTTGAAAAGAACATCATGAACAAGGAAGTAGTGGTTCCGCCGGGTTATATTTTCGCGATGGGAGACAACCGGGATTCTTCCTGGGACAGCCGCTACTGGGGCTTTGTTCCCCGCGAGAATATCATCGGGAAACCGCTGGTGATTTATTGGTCGTATGCGGCTTCCACGGAAGATCTTTCCAACCCGGCGATCGGCATAGACCACATTCTGGATATGGCACAGCACTTTTTCACGAAAACGCGCTGGAAGCGCACGCTCAATTTCGTACACAGTTATCCGGTTCAATAAACAAGATGAATCGTTATGGACTGATACTCGCAGGGGGCCGTGGCACGCGGTTCTGGCCGCAGAGCCGCAAACGGCACGCCAAGCAGGTTCTGAATATTACTGGCGAGCGCACCATGATTCAGGCCACGGTGGATCGCTTAAAGCCGTTGCTGCCGCCGGAACGAATTTGGATTCTGACTAACCCGCTGCTTCGCGATGAAATTATCAGCCAGTTGCCTGAAGTGCCGAAACAGCAGATTCTGGCCGAGCCCGAACAGCGAAACACCGCTCCCGCTATTGCACTAGCGGCACATATTTTGTATTCGCTTGACCCGGATGCGGTGATGGGTGTGTTCCCCGCCGACCATGTGATTGACCGCCCCAAGCGCTATCTGAAAACGGTGAAAGCCGCGTTTGCCGCCGCGGCCAAGGGCAAGATTGCGGTGCTGGGAATTGAGCCACGCTGGCCAGAAACCGGGTACGGCTACATTGAGCTACCGAAGGGCACGGAAACCGATTCCCATGAAGCAGTTCCGGTGAAGAGTTTCCGCGAAAAGCCGGACGCGAAGAACGCGAAAAAGTATGTAGCAAAGGGCAATTTTTATTGGAATGCCGGGATGTTTTTCTGGCGTGCTCAAACAGTGCTGGAAGCCATGCGGACTCACCTTCCGAAAACCGCGACCTTAATTTCCAGCCTGCCCGCTTTCGGGGACCGCTCCTTCCCGGCAAAGTTAAAGCAGGTCTTCCCCCTTTGTGAAAGCATTTCCATCGATTACGGGGTGCTTGAGAAAGCGGAGGGCGTGGTGGGCTTTGTCTGCGGCGAAATTGGATGGAATGACGTTGGCAGTTGGAACGCCGTCTACGATTTGCTGCCGAGGGATTCGGATAAGAATGTGAGCCGTTCCGTGCTGGTGGCGCTAGGCAGCAGAGGAAATTTTGTGGATGCGGGCAAGAAGCTGGTCGCACTTGTAGATGTGCAAGATCTGATTGTGGTGGATACGCCGGATGCGCTGCTGATAGGCGACCGGCATCAGGCGCAGAAAGTTGCCGACGTAGTGAAAATGCTGGAAAAACGCGGCTTAAAAGAATTGCTTTAGGCTTTATTCCGGATCGTAGACCCGGTGCAGGACAGCTTTTAGATCTTCCCAGGCTTCGCGCTTCGCATTTTGATTGTAAGGGCGCAGAAGGTATGAGGGGTGGAACGTGACCATCAGCGGAATTCCATTCCACTGGTGCCATTTGCCCCGCAGTTTGGTGACACCATCTTTGCCGCCGATGAGTGCCTTCGCCGCTGTGGAACCTAAAGCGCAGATCGCTTTCGGCTGCAGTGTGGAAAGCTGCCGGAACAGGAACTGGCCGCAGGTGGCCATCTCATCCGGTTCAGGCGTACGGTTTTCAGGCGGGCGGCACTTCACGACATTGCAGATATAAACGTCGGCGCGCGTGACAGCGATGCCTTCTTTCTTCGCGGTGCCGTCAATCATTTGGGTCAGCAACTGCCCGGCACGCCCTACGAAAGGTACACCCTGTTCGTCCTCATCCGCACCCGGACCTTCACCGACAAAAACAAGGCGTGCGTTTTCGCTGCCCGTTCCGAAGACGATTTTTTTACGGCCGATATGCAAGCGACAGCGGCGGCAATCTCCGATATCGGCGAAAATCATGGCGAGCGAATCATTGACAGGCGCCATGGAGGGCAACATGATTTCGCCTTTCGGCGGTGCGGCGTTTATGGCAGGTGCCGGTTGGGTGCCTGGAGCGTCACGGCGGTAGATCTGGTCAAAGCCCAGATCACGGAAGTATTCCAATTGGCGGCGCAGGTCGTCAGCCGGCATGAACGCTCGCTTGTTTTGTGTGAAGCAGTCCCGAGATCTCATTCCAGATCGAGCGAGCTATTTCTTTCTTAGAGGCGCGGGGTAGCTCACGAAACTCGCCGGAGCGGAACGCGAGAAGCACTTCGTTCGAATCCGATTCGAATCCACTATCCGGCGCGCCCACCAGATTGCCTACGACCAGGTCGCAATTCTTTGCCGCCAGCTTGCGTGCGGTTTCCTCGCGCAGGTTGTTCGTTTCGGCCGCAAAACCAATCAGAAGGCGATTTCCTTTGTGTTGGCCGAGCTCCGCCAGAATATCCGGAGTGGATTCCATTTCGAGCGATTCGGAAGCAGACGATTTCTTAATCTTGTTCGGATCTGGATTCTTGGGACGAAAATCGGCAACCGCCGCGCACTTTATGATCACCGTCGCCGATTCCAGGTTGGCGAAAACCTTATCGCGCATTTCCGCGGCGGTCCTAACAGAGATGCGCGTCACTCCATGGGGTACATCGAGCGAGACAGGCCCGGAGATGAGAGTGACGCGGGCTCCGCGCGCTGCGGCTTCAGACGCCAAAGCATAGCCCATTTTGCCGCTTGAGCGGTTAGAAACGAAGCGAACCGCATCGATCGGTTCCTGTGTTGGGCCTGCGGTAATCAGGGCCGTCTGACCTTGTAAATCGTGATTCGTAGGCGCGAGGGACGCGACAATTTCAGCAGGCTCCGCTAAACGCCCGGGCCCGACGGAGCCGCAAGCCAAGTAGCCTTCCCCTGGGGAAACGACGCGCGCACCCCTTTCCCGCAGGGTATTTAGATTGCGCTGTGTGGCCGCATGACGCCACATGTTGTCATTCATGGAAGGCGCGAGCACCACTTCGCCGGTGAATGCAAGATACAGGGTGGAAAGAAAATCGTCAGCGAGCCCGTTAGCAAGTTTGCCAAGAATACCGGCAGTGGCCGGCGCAATCAGCAACAGATCGTGCTGCCGGGCCGCTTCTATATGCTCCACGTAGCTGGAGGCTTCGAACAGATCTGTAATTACCTTTTGGCCGGTGAGTGTGGCGAACGTGAGCGGCTGGATGAATTCCCGTGCCGCAACGGTCATAACTACCTGAACGCTGTCACCGCGCTTGATCAGAAGGCGCGCAAGTTCCGCTGATTTATAAGCTGCAATTCCGCCGCCTACCGCCAGAATAATTCTCATCGCACGCCTAAAAAGGCTTGGGTTGGTGGGTTATACGCCGAGTGTGGCTTCGGGTAAGGTTTCTTCCACCACAATAGGCGGCAGAATTTCATACTGCACTAATCCACGGCGCACTTCCTCCGCCGCGATGACGGTCGCCTTTTTCGACGAAGTAGGCAGCGCGGGACGCGCGCCTCCCTGCAATTGCCGGGCGCGCTTGGCGGCAACAATGATGAAGCGGTACGTGCTCTGCTCGGCGTCATCTGGAATGGTGCAGTGTGCGTTATTGCGCGGCGTGTCCATGTTTTTTTCCTTCCGTACTTTTAAGACAATCTCTACTAACAACTTTCTTCGAACGTTTTCAGAATCGGCCGGATTTGATCCAGAATCCGAATTCTCCGCGCCCGTTCTGCCAGAACGATTCCAGCCAGCGTCTGGGCTGAACGGTCCAGATCGTCATTAATCACCACATAATCGTAGCGATCGTAATTCCGGATCTCTGCCGCTGCTTCACGAAGCCGCCGCGTAATCACCGTATCCGGGTCTTCACTTCGAAGTCGTAGGCGCTGTTCCAGAATGCTGCGGCTGGGTGCAAGCACAAAAATAGTAACCGCGTCCGGAAGACCTTTCCTTAATTGTGACGCACCTTGCACGTCTATGTCGAGTACCAGATCTTCCCCGGCCTGGCGAGCGCTCTCTAAAATGCCGCTATGAGTGCCGTAATAGTTGCCGAAAACCTGTGCATGCTCCAGGAATTCGCCCCGATGCAAGCGCTCTTCGAATTCTTCCCGGCTGATGAAATGGTAGTCTTTGCCCTCTTGCTCCGCTCCGCGCGGCTCACGCGTGGTGTAAGAAACAGAGAACCGCAAAGCAGGCACCTGCTGGAACAGCCTGGTCACCAGGGTTGATTTTCCCGAGCCCGACGGAGCGGAAATAATGAACACGGTGGTCATAGGCGCATCACCGTTATTCAAGATTGAGCGCCTGCTCGCGGATTTTATCGATTTCAGACTTCGCGCTTAGCGCCGCGTCCGTGATGCGGAGCCCGATTTCGCCCAGGCCGCCGGTTTTTGAAAGAATAGTATTGGTTTCGCGATTCATTTCTTGCAACAGAAAGTCGATCTTCTTCGCTGCTTCGGAATTCAATTGCAGCAGCACACACAATTGTGCGGCGTGCGCGCGCAAACGGACCAGTTCTTCGGAAACATCGCTTTTCTCCGTTAAGAACGCCGCTTCCTGAGCCAGCCGTTGCGGATCGATTGCGGTGCTCAGCAGTTCATTCAACCTGACGGTGAGCCTCTGATGAAATGCCGCCGACGCGCCTTCCCTGAGCCGCTCGATCTCTTCCGCCAGCCGCTCCACGGCGTGGGCGCGGGTGAGCAATTCCTCCGTAAGGATTGCTCCTTCGCGATCGCGAAACGAGTTCCACTCGCGCAAAGCCGCATGCATAAGAGGCAGAATATCCGGCAACTCGCCTTCGGGCATGGACGAAACTTCAAACATGCCCGGCAATCGGAGAGCGGCGTTTAAATCCGGCTCGGTGGACAGATTCAATTCGCCGGCTGCTTCGCGAAACGTCTTGAGCCACGCATGCAAGAGCTCGCGATTTAAGCCGGTCTTGCGCTCCGTGGTCCAACTAACGCGGACCTGCACGGTGCCGCGCGAGACGGCTTCCCGAAGAGCACGCCGCAACTCCGGTTCGGAAGCCTCAAACGCGGCTGGCAAATGAAAATGCAGATCGAGTCCCTTATGGTTGACCGATTTGATGGACAGCGTGACGTCAGCCGCGGTGACGGAGGCGAACCCGGTCATGCTCCTCACCGGCCCGCCTCCATGAATTGCAGCTCGTGCAAGCGCTGATAGATGCCGCCCCGCGTGACCAGTTGATCGTGTGTGCCCACTTCAGCAATCTCTCCGGAATCCACTACAACGATACGGTCCGCCCTACGAATAGTGGAAATGCGGTGGGCGATAACGATGACAGTGCGGTTTACCATCAGGTTCGCCAGCGCACGTTGCACCAGCATTTCACTTTCGGTATCCAGGTGGCTGGTGGCTTCATCCAGAATCAGAATCGGCGCGTTTTTCAACATGGCGCGCGCAATCGCCAGACGCTGCCGCTGCCCACCGCTGAGCCGAACGCCGCGTTCACCCACGAGTGTGTTGTAGCCGTTCGGCAGCCGCTCAATGAATTCGTCGGCGAGTGCATTCCTGGCAGCTTCCCGAATGCGCCTCGGTTCAAAATCACTGCGTCCATAAGCTATGTTGCGTTCAATGGTGTCGTTGAAAAGGAACGTGTCCTGGGCGACCAGACCGACGTTATTTCGCAAGGAAGCCACTTGCAAATCTCGCACATCGTGGCCGTCCACAGTGACGCGGCCCAGGGAAACATCATGGAAGCGGGGCAGCAGATTGGCGAGTGTAGTCTTGCCGGCCCCGCTGGGTCCAACCAGCGCCACAACCTCACCTGCTTTCACTTCCAGATCGATTCCGCGAAGCTGATAGTGGTCTGGCGTGTTGGGGTAGCGGAAGCTTACGTTTTCAAACCGGATACTCTCGCGGAAGTTTTCGAGCCGCGTGGCACCGGGCGAATCTTGAATCTCGTCTTCATAATCCAGATACTCAAAAACTTTCTGCGACGCGCCAATGGCCTGTTGAAAAATATTGTGAAGCCCGGTTAACCGCTTCACCGGCTCATACAGCATGAGCAAGGCCACCACGAAACTCATGAACTGCCCCGCCGTCAGATCGCCTGTTTTGATTTCATTTCGGGCAAACGTAATTAGCCCCACGATGGTGAGCGCTCCGCATATTTCAATCAGGGGCGAAGCCAGAGCCTGTTGCAGCACGTAGCGCAGATTGGTGTTGCGAAGACGGCGCGCGGCGGCTTGAAAGCGGTTCATCTCATATTGTTCCGCGCCAAAAGCATGTACCACCGTGTGGCCGGAGATGGTCTCCTGCAAAATCTGTGACATCTCCGCCGTATGTTCCTGCGTGTTACGGCTGGTCCTGCGAATCCGCCGCCCGATCCGTGCCGTCGGGATGAGCACCACGGGCAACACGGTTAGCGCCACCAGCGCCAGGCGCCAGTTCGTCTGCATGATAACGAACAGCAAGCCCAGACCCACAAAGATCTGGCGCAAAAGATCCACCAGCATGCTGGATGTCGCGACTTGAATCTTTTCGATGTCATTCATCACGCTCGACATCACACGGCCGGTGGAATTGCTTTCGAAGAAAGCTGCTCCGTGGC
Organism: Terriglobia bacterium; assembly: GCA_043733425.1. GTDB lineage: Bacteria > Acidobacteriota > Terriglobia > Bryobacterales > Bryobacteraceae > JALYXI01. Next base: position 1,457 of record JAYTGM010000463.1, on the reverse strand, counting down.
CCAGCACCTTACCGAATACGGCATTGCGAAGATCTGTCACGGCGGACAATCCGGCGCGGCTGATCAGGTAATTCGCAATGTAATCCGCAATTCCCTTCGTGATGAAAACCATGACGATGGCGAACGCTACCATGGTCAGAATATTGTGTATGCCCGAAGGCACAATCTGCTGGAGATAAATTTTGTACCCGATGATGGGGACCGTGGCCAGCAGCACCGGCTGCTTCGGAACGGTGGGCTGGAGAACCAGATCGATCACCGGGCGGATGAGCAGCGCGATGGCTCCCTGGGATAGCCCCACGATAATCATGAGCGCAACAGACACAACCAGCAACCCCGTATAGCGCTTGGCGTAACCCAGCAGCCGGAGCCAATCTCTCATGAGCGGGCACCGGCGGTCACGAGTTGCCCGACCGCTTCCATAGCTTGGGTAACGGAAATTTCGCTGATTGGTTTGGCTTGTAGAACGTTGGACGAGGTGCGCCACGGACCCCAGATGGCGGCGTCGGAAGGCCCGAAGAGCACAGTGGAGGGTACGCCAAATGCGGCAGCCAAATGAGCGGGCCCGGAATCGTTCCCAAAGAATAGCGACGCGCCGGAGATCAGGTTCTTGGTTTCCGCAAGCGATAGCCCTTGCGCGATCTGGAAAGCCTGGAATGCGCGAAGGTGGTCACCCGGAGCGCCCACGAACACCGGCTTCAGCCCAAGTTCCTGTTGCAGAAAGCTGGCGAATGTTAAAAAACGATCGGCAGGCCAGATTTTTGCGGGTTCCGATGCTACCGCGTGGATCACAGCGTAGGCTTGCCGCGCAGGTGGCGGCGCGTCCGCGAAGACCCGCGCCCTGGGAATTTCCTGAACCGGTACACCGAGTGCGAAGACCGCTGAAGCTGCGTGTTCCGCGGTGTGAACCGTGCGGGTGACATGCAAAATTTCCTGCGCGCGTGGAATATGCAGGTTGTAAATGAATCGATGACGAAAATGGGAAAATCCGGTTCGCCATCGTGCACCGGAAAGCGCGGTCAATTTCGCGCTGGTGGTACCGCCGTGCAGGTTCAAAACCAGATGCGGCTTCCAGGTGCGAAGTTCTTTGAGTGACGGGTTCAGAACAGCGCTCAGGTCAGGGTTACGCTCATATACCGCAGCCCAGACAGAGTCTGCCACTACCGCGATGCGCAGATCTGGCCGAGCGTTCTTCAATAAAGAGATAGCGGGCGTGGAAAGAACGCAATCGCCTAACGAGCGTAGCCGTATGATTGCGACGTGCGCCCCATCGGGCACCTCGTCCAACACCGGCCTCATTCGACTTTAGCTTCGTCAATCAGCATCACCGGAATTTCATCCCGAATGGGATAAACCCGGTGGCATTGTACGCACTTCAAACCGCTGCGGTCTGCCTTGAGCTCAACCTTCGCACGGCAGGCAGGGCACACAAGAATTTCAAGCAGTTCCGCGCTGAT
>JAYTGM010000462.1:0-3670 GCA_043733425.1 Terriglobia bacterium | reverse complement strand
GCCCGTTCGGTGAAGATGCCCGAAGAGTGACCCTCCACCCCGGTTGTTTTCAGCCGCCACGAGGAAGCACTGCGGCGGGCGATGGTCGCGAAGTCACGCCCGTCGCTGCGAGCGCCTCCTTCGAACTCAATCGCCGCCTCGCTCGCTTTCCCTGCCGCAATGAAGTCACCGCGCGAAACGGTCAAAGGCTCGCCTGCATTTTCTTCGTCGCCAGTCAGGAACACAGTGATGTTGGTGCCTTGGAGCGTACCCTCGGCCTGCATGGCCTTCAACGCGAAGAGCATCACCATAAGGCCACCCTTCATATCGCTGGTGCCTGGTCCGCTGGCCACCGTTCCGCTCCTCATGCTCCATTTCTGAAACGGGCTGCTCAATTCGAATACCGTGTCCATGTGCCCCACCAGCAGTACCCGTTTGCCGTGGGTTCCCGTGCGTTCGGCAACCAGGTGTCCCGCTCGCTGGACGTCATCCATCGGGATCCAGCGCACCTGGAACCCTAACTTCTCAAACTCCGGCCGCAGCACCTCGCCTACGGCTTTTACGCCGGCGGTGTTGAAGGTGCCGCTGTTGATGTTCACGATCCTTTCAAGCAACGCATTCGATTCCGCCGCCGTGGCTTCCACGTGCCTGGCGATCTTTTGCTCAACGGGCGAAAGATGCTCCGCGGCCGACAGTACGACAGCACACAAACCAATCAGAAATCTCATAAAGTGAATGCGTAAAGAACCGAGTCCGGGCCGTTGCCCACCGCGATGACCACGTATTGTTTGCCGTTGAAGCTATAAGTCATGGGAGTGCCGCCAGTTCTATGCGTAAACGAATAGCTCCAAAGGTCCGCCCCGTTTTTGACATCCACGGCATGCAGGGCAGTGTCACCGCCCCCCACGAAGATGAGGCCAGCCTTGGTTACGATTGCCCCCTGCACGCCGGCGGCGCCGAGCTTTTCGGGTAGCGCAACGCCCTTCAGCGCGGGATGAGCCCGCAGCCTGGCATCGTCGCCGAAAGGAACATGCCAGGCGATCTCACCGCGATTCAGATCAATGGCGGTCAGGTGACCGTAAGGCGGCTTCAGCAGCGGCAATCCATCGTGGAAAACAGCATTTGTCTGGCCTTCCCGAACATAATCGCCGTCGGTTTCGGAAGCATGAGGGTTAGCACTTGACGTGTCTGGCTTGGACAACCTTGCGATGGCGGCCAGGTTCGTCGTCTTTACGTACAACATGCCAGTCTCGGAATCAATGGCAGCGCCGCCCCAGTTGGCGCCGCCGATCAGACCGGGCGACATGATGGTGCCTTGAAACGTGGGCGGCGTAAACAAAGGCCCCAAGCGATACTTCTTCATCTCCGCCTGTGCTTCTGCCTTTAACTCAGGAGTGGCATCGAAGGCGTCCTCGAGGGAAACTCCCTGGGGAGAAATGGCGGGCGGCTTCGCCGGAACGGGTTGCGTTGGCCAGGCGCGTTCGCCCTTGATATCGCTGGCAGGCACTGCTTTTTCTTCAATCGGCCAGACGGGGGCGCCGGTCACGCGATCGAATACGAAGGCGAACCCCTGTTTGGTGAGTTGCACCACGGCATCAATCTGCTTGCCGTTCACGTTGATGGAAGCCAGACTTGGGGGCGAGGGCATATCGTAATCCCAAAGCCCGTGATGAACCAGTTGGTAGTGCCACTTGCGCTGACCCGTGGCGGCGTCAAGGCACACCAGGGAATCGGCAAAGAGATTTTTCCCGGGCCGCCGGCCGCCGTAAAAATCGTTGCTGGGAGTGCTTACCGGCATGTAGAGCAAGCCGCGTTTTTCATCGAGCGTCATGGGGGCCCAGACGTTGGTGTGGCCGGTAAATTCGTTTGACCCGTCTTCCCACGTATCGCTACCGTACTCTCCCTTTCTGGGCACAGTGTGGAAGGTCCACACCAGCTTGCCGGTGCGGGCATGAAACGCGCGGACATCGCCGGGCGGATCCTTTTTATAGCTAATCCGGTCTGCTACGCCATTCCCGACGATGATCAGATCGCGATAGATCACGGCGGGGGAGGTGTTGGTGTATTGCTTCGGATCCACCGGCCAAGCCAGGCCTTGCAAGAGATTGACGGTGCCGTTATCGCCAAACTCTGTCACGGGCTTGCCTGTCTGCGCGTCCAGCTCAATTAGCTTGGCGCGGCTGTTCATGACGATTCTGCCGCGGTGAGTGCCGCTGTCGCGCCAAAACGCTACACCGCGGTGTACGAAGCCCGTGCCATTTGGGACTTGGCCGTCTTCGTAGGCTTTCGGATCGTAAGCCCACTTTTGGGTGCCGGTTGCCGGATCGAGCGCGATCACTCTGTTGTACGGCGTGCTGAGATAGAGCGTGCCCTCCACCATCACGGGCGTGACTTCGAAGACTCCAGGTGTGGTCTTGTACTCCGCCATTGCCTTTTCACCCGTGCGCCATTCCCATGCGACCTTCAGATTGCGTACGTTGGTGCGGTTGATCTGCGTCAGTGCTGAATACTTTGAACCGGCCTGATCGCCACCAAAATACGGCCACTCCACATTCTGGCCTTGTGCCGCGGCCAGCAGGGCTGCAGTTACCAGAAGCCGCGCAACGAATTTGTTAACCATGATTGGGTACTTGTGCGGCGATTCGCTCCGCGGACCGCAGGGTGAGCGCAACAAAGGTCAGCGTTCCGTTCGTGCATCCGGCATTGGGGAGCGTGGGAGAGCCCACCACAAAGAGATTCTCGTGATCGTGGGTTTGCCCGTAGCTATCACATACGCTGTCAGCGGCGTCGGTGCCCATCCGGCAGCCTCCCGCTGGATGATCCAGGTATCCGCCTTCCGCTGTGCTGAGAATCTTGCCGTTATTGTTTTTTGCGAGCCGCTCAAAGAGGTTCTGTAAGTGTTGTTTGGTCGCAGGTTGCCGGGCGATTGTCGCGCTGTCCAGTTTGTGTTGAATCTTCGGCAAGGGATCACCGAAATTGTTCCGGGCGCTCTCATCCAGGGTCAACGCGCTGTTCCGATCGGGATGCACGTCGTAATAGCCGCGGACGCGTGCCGTGCCGCGCCGGGCGCGCGTACGCCAGTCGTTCAATAGATCATCACCCAGCAGCAGCTTGCCATCTTTGGCGCGCAACCGCGGCTCATGTCCGTTCGCGCTTTCCCAAATGCGAAAATCATGCCGCACGTACGGGTCACTTGGCTTGCAACGAAAATATTGGCGCGAGATGAGCGCATGAGTCTCGTTCATGCCAGGATAGATATCCGCGTCCAACTCGATAAATGCCGAAACGAACTCGTGGCCGTTCATGTACTTGCCTACTAATCCGGATCGGTTAGCCAAGCCGTTCGGAAACCGCGAATTGCGCGAAAGCAGCAGTAAATGCGGGCTCCAGGCGTAACCGGAGGCCAACACAAAAAGAGGCGCGCGGAACTCCACCACCTCGCCCGTCTGGCGGCTTACTCCGGTGGCGGCGGTGATTTTATTGCCGCCCTCATCCATCACCAACCGGCGGATTTGCATCTGGTCATGCAGGCCAATCTGTTTCTTCGTCAAGAGTTGCTTGAACGTGAAATCCGGCGAATACCGCGCGCCGGTAGGACAGATAGAGCATGTGTTGCAGCGGATGCACTTGGCACGGCCGCCGTAAGCTACGGTATTCTTTGCTTGCGGAGTGCTCCAAAACGGGATGCCCG
>JAYTGM010000461.1:0-3683 GCA_043733425.1 Terriglobia bacterium | reverse complement strand
AAAAACGCCGGGGTCTGCGTCGTCAGCCGGTGCAGCTCGTAATCGGGGCTCTCCCTGAGCGCATGGCCCGCCTCCAGCACGCGGATGATTTCCAGCTCGATGCTCTCCCACAGGCGGCGCAGTTGCGCGAGCTCGCGCTCTGCGTTGCCAGATCGCCGTGATCCTTCGCGTGGTTAATCGCCGCGGTCAGCTTGTGATACGTCTCCTGCTTCTCCGGCTCGTGCGCGCAGCGGTCGGGGTGAAACAGCTTTACCAGCTTCCGCCAGAGCTGGCTCACCTCGGCGGCTTCCGCGGCGGTGAGTTCCTGCTTCTCCGCCAGCGCCGCCGCCGTCTCCGCATATTCCTGCTCCTGCTGCGCGCCCGCCTGCCGGTAATCCTGCGCGATCTTCCCGGCCTCCTCCTCACCCTGCCGCACGAGCGCTTCCAGATACTTCCGCCGATAGCCGATGACCAGCCGCAGCCGGTCGCGCCGCTGGAAATGTCCGCGCAGCCGGGCAAACAGCCGCGCCTTCATCGCCTCCACCTTCGCCTTCTCGACCGTGAAGCCCGCTTCCAATTCCGCCAGCCGCGCGCGCGCCGCATCGCCAAGCGAATCCCGATCCACCGGCGGTTCTCCGGGAGCCAAATGTGCCTTCACCACCGGCAGGTAAATTCTATGCGCAAAAAATGGGTTGCACGTCGTCAGGCCAACCGGTATCTAGCCAAAAGATGGCTAGACACAGAAAAACAATATACCGCGCCGTTTCGCAACGGTTTGGGGAATGGCTGAGGGGACTTCGTGAAGCGAAACAAGTTCCCCTTCGGGTTGTGGCTGCCGCAGCCGAGATGGATCAAGCTCACCTCAGCAAGGCAGAACTTGGTCAACGACTGCTCACTGCTGAGCAATCCGCTGCGATCGCCAGATTTTTCGAGATCGACAAAACGGAGATGGAGGCGCGGCGAATCGTTGAAAAATTTCGCGTGGAACATGCTGACAATCCGGCCGCAGAGCAGGCGGTTTTTATGCTCCATGAAGACCCTCCCACTTATGGGCAAAAGAAATGACTAACCCTATGACTAAAACACATTTTCCAGTCAGCGGTGCCATGGCGAAGGCTCGGTTGCGGAGCAACGGAACAATACTTGGCGATAACAATGCCGCCAGGAATCCAATTCAACTCAAGAAGCGAAATTACATTTCCCTGTTTTCTGGAGGGATGGGTCTCGACATCGGCTTGGAAAGGGCGGGATTCAACTGCGTGGCTTGCAACGAGATTGATCCCTTGGCGGTCGAAACCATCAAGCTAAACAAGCCGGCATTGCCCACAATTCCCGACTCGGTCGAGGCGGTTACTTTGAAAAGCCTAAGCAAAGCCGCCGGATTCAATGTCGAGGGAATTGATCTGATTGCAGGTGGGCCACCCTGCCAGGCATTTAGTGTGTTTGGGCAGCGCCGCGGCTTGAACGATGGCAGGGGAAAACTAATCTTCGAGTTTTTCCGTCTGGTCAGTGAAGTGAAGCCAAAGGCTTTTTTGATGGAGAACGTTCGTGGACTCCACTCCATGCCGTTGACCCCAAAGGGTGAATTTTTGGAAGATGGTAAATTGTCGCCCGAGCATAAAAACGCGGGATCGCTTCTGCGGGAACTAATCCGTCTTTTTGAGGAGACTGGTTATCGCATTGATTGCTACTTGGTGAACTCCGTCAACTACGGTGCCCCCCAAATTAGGGAACGACTGCTGTGTATTGGCTCGCGCTTTGACATCGATCCGTTGTTCCCTCAGCCGGAATACAGCAACCGTCCATCGGATAGACTTCCGCGATTTAGAACTCTCGGCGACGTGATCGGCAACGGCTTCAAGGATTCTGACCCGTCCATGATGAATTTCAGTCCAAGGAAGCTAAAATATCTGGCAATGGTGCCCCCCGGTGGCAACTGGCGTAGTTTGCCCGAAGAGATTCAAAAGGAGTCCATGGGAAAGAGTTGGTATTTGAAAGGCGGCAGAAGCGCTTATTGGCGGCGGTTGTCGTTTGATTTCCCTTCTCCAACTGTTGTTACAATGCCCAACCATGCAGGCACTAGTATGTGCCATCCAGCCGAATTGCGCGCCTTAACGGTTGGCGAAATGGCGGCTGTTCAGGAGTTTCCTCATGATTGGAAATTTGCGGGTTCGGCAACGGATAAATGTCGCCAGATTGGAAATGCTGTCCCACCACGCCTCGGTGAGGTCGCCGGACGTGCCCTAAAGGAACTCCTATGCAAGGCCGATGGTATGACACCCTTGAACGGAAAATCGCCCACCCCTAGCCGAATAATTCATGTCAGACCGCATGTGCGGACCCGGAGCTATTTCAAGGATGGTGAAGTCGCGAACGGTCATACGGGATACTATGATCGAAGCCGATCCGGCGACGATCAGAGGCAATTGGCGTTCCAAGAGATTTGAACTCTATCCGTTGATTTTTCGGATGATGCTTTCCCAATCAATCGACTTGTCATCCCGAACGAACGCCTGAAACTGCTGGCTAAATTCTCGGCGGAAAGAAGCGAGTAGGTCAGTAAACGATCCGATTGATTTCTCAGCAGTGGCAAAACCTTGAAGGATGCCTTCGAGCACCCACTCCTGAGTTTGGCTCTCACCGTTGTTCAGCCAGGCCCAAAACTCTCGACCGGCATATACGTGAACGTGTTCCCTGACATCTTTTACATCGTGGTTCGCCCCACGGTTGATCCCTCTCAGGATGTCGTATTTATCTGTGAGTGTGTCTTTGGTTCCGTAAAAAACACCGACAGCAATTTCGTCAAAAGTGAACGCACCGAGCTTCTTTGAAGCACGAAGATTCAGCAATTCCTCGAATGTCCGATTCAACTGGACAGCCATGGTTAGCTGAATCGTCCACCGCCCAGCTTTCAACGATAGCAGCTTGGCCGGTTTCCCTCCCGGTGGCAGGATAATGTGGTCGATCTCATTGAATACAGACAGCGAAAAAGGATGCTTTTTCCGAGTGGCCTTATCGAGTTTGGTGGTTCCGAAGACTTGGGGTAAAATTTTCTCGTCAATCAGCTTTCCAAAACCTGTCGCATATCCGGTCGAAAGATGCGCAGCGACGAGAAACTCTGCGAGTTCGTCGAAGTTTTGAAAGTTATGAATCCCGAAAACCAGCGGCAAAAGAAACGGATTCACCGACATCGTTTCATGACGAAGCTGCACGAGCTTTTTTTGACGCTCACCCATCCACCAAACAATCTGATTCGATACCTGTGATACGACTTGGGCTTTTTGCATTTGTTCACCCTCGTTTCCCAGTTGAGGACTTTGCAACGCCGTATTTGCGCGGGGAAGCTGAGCTTCGTGGTGAGGGGCAGAACGGCCTGGAGCGAGTGCGGCGGCGCGTGAACCCGGCCACCCCACCTCGCTTCGCTCGCCTGGCGGACGGCACGGAGTACCGTCCCTACCGCCGCTTGTACGACCGGCTAAGCCGAGCCCGCGAGCGTTTTCAAATCCGCGCGCTGCGTCTCGTAGGTCGTGGCGAAGGCGAGCACCTTTTCATCCGGCGTGAGGTGCTGCGCGCGGCACCAGTCGAGATACACGTCGGGCCACCAGTTGCGATGCGCGGTCAGCCCTTCGTCGCGCCATTGCCGCCAGCCGATGAGCACCTTTGACCATGCGCGATCGCCCCATTCGATCGCCTCCTTCGGACTC
>JAYTGM010000460.1:0-3691 GCA_043733425.1 Terriglobia bacterium | reverse complement strand
AACTGGGACGCGGATCGCAGGGAATCATGCCTGGTAGCGACATGACACAGCTGTATCGAAAAGTTTGGGACCTCTGGCAAGCAGGCTCAACGGATGATGCCTGGGACGTTTTTACCCGGATGCTTCCTCTCATCCGCTTCGAACTCCAGCCCGGCCTGGGTGTTTCCGCTATGAAGCTGAATCTGGTGGAAGCGGGCGTAATCGACTCCGCGCGCGTCCGCCATCCGACTGCGTCTCTGGACAGCATCGCTCTGGGCGAATTAGCCTTACTCCGGAATCGGCTGCGATGATCATCCGGAAGGTAGAGGCGTTCCCGTTTCGTGCAAATCGGGATAACGCGGAGGGACTCGGCACGGCGGGTTCTCCCTCACTTCTTCAACCGGGCCAAGCTCGATACCGCTGGGCAGAGACGTACCCTGTTTTGTATTCCATGGACTTCGAGACGGCTCTGGTCCGCCTTACACTTGAAGACGGCACGATTGGCTGGGGTGAATCGCAAGCGCCGGTAGCGCCCGAAGTGGCTTGCACCATCATCGACCGCATCCTCGCACCAGTCCTTGAAGGCACGGATCTCGATCCAACTCCGCAGGGTATCGCGGAACTTTGGTGGACCATGTACAACACCATGCGCGTTCGTGGACAGACAGGCGGCTTCATGCTCGATGCGATTGCGGGCATCGACATTGCGCTCTGGGACTGCGTGGGGAAACTTCGCAGTCTTCCGGTTTCCACGTTATGCAGCGAGGTTTCCGCGCCCGCGCTTTCTGCTGTACCTGCCTACTTGAGCGGCCTTCCCTCCGGCGACCCAGAATGCGTTCGGCCTTTTCATCAAGGCGGTTTTGATTGCGTAAAAATCTTCTTTCAATCCGCAACAGTAGATGTGCTGCTGCAGTATTGCGACCGAGTTCGGCAGATCCTTGGGCCGAACGGAAAGATCGCGGTCGACGCGTTGTGGCGGCTAACCCCTGAATCCGCACGGCACCTCGCGCCGGAACTCGCCACCCGTCAGATTCTTTTTCTGGAATCACCGCTCGCTCCGGAAAGCGCTCTCGCACACGCCGGGCTCGCTCGCGACATCGAGACCCCGATTGCTATCGGAGAAAGTTACCGCACCGTCTTCGAACTCGAAACTTTCTTCACTGCTTCCGCGATGGGAGTGGTTCAACCGGATATCGGACGAACCGGTATTACCGAAGCTCTCCGTATCGCGGAGCGCGCGCGTGGTCTCGGTATTACGGTAATCCCTCATGTCAGCATTGCCATGGGTCCGCAACTCGCCGCGGCAATCCATTTCGCCGCAGCCGTTCATTGTCCAATGCTCGAGTACAACCCCAGCGTCCTCAACATGGCGAATCGATACCTGCGTGAGCCGCTGCTCCTCGAACACGCTCGGTATCTGGTGCCACAAAAGCCCGGCTTAGGGATCGATCTCCATGACTTCGCCGGACGAACCGTTTAACACCTCCTCGCTTCGCTGGAGCATCGCCGGCCTGCTCTTCGCCGCGACAGTAATCAACTATGTCGACCGACAGACGCTCTCGGTGCTGGCGCCGGTCATCACGAAGCAGCTGCACATCACTGATCTTGCGTATGCCCGCATTCTGCAAGCGTTTCTGATCGCTTACACGGTGATGTACCTTGTGTCCGGATGGCTTACCGACCGTTGGGGAACACGCCGCGCCCTCGCGATCTTTATGGCCTGGTGGTCCGTGTCGAATGCGCTCCACTTCTTCGCCCGGAGCCCTTTCAGTCTGGGTGCGTTCCGCATGCTGCTCGGCTTGGGCGAGCCAGGGAACTTCATGGCGGCCAACCGCGCCGTCTCCGAATGGTTCCCCCCACGCGAACGCGCGCTTGCCAACGGATTTGTGAATGCCGGAGCTGCCGTTGGTGCCACCATCGCAGCGCCAGTCATCGTTGTGTTCGCCGCGCGCTACGGATGGCAATGGAGCTTCGTGTTCACCGGTGCTCTTGCACTCATCTGGATTCCGCTCTGGCTAGTAATTTTTCGCCGCGCCGCCCCGTCCAACACGAAACTTGTCCGCCCGAAGACTCCCTGGAAACAGTTACTCACGATGCGGACCACTTGGGCGCTCTTCCTCCCCCGCTTCTTCTCCGACCCCGTATGGTGGTTCTATCTTTTCTGGCTTCCGAAGTTTCTGGTGGAACGCCAGCACCTGACAATGCGAGAGATGGGTGCGCTTGCCTGGCTGCCCTACCTGACTGCCGACGTAGGATCGGTTGTTGGCGGCCTCGTCTCTGGCCGCCTAATCACACGCGGTTGGGAGCCGGTGCGTGCCCGCCGCGCCGTGATGATTCCATCCGCGCTCGCCATGCCAGTTAGTATCTGCGTCGCTTTTACAAACCGGTCAGGCTGGATACTGGTCTTCGTGTCGCTCGCAACCTTCTTTCACATGATGTGGCGCACTAACCTCGCCACCGTCACGAACGATGTCTACCCCATTCCGGTGCTCGGTTCAATCTCCGGCATTCTCGCGTTCGGGAATGGTCTCGGAGCGGCTATTTTTACGGAAATCGTGGGGCAGATGGTGACGCACTTCTCGTATAATTCCGTGTTCGTACTTATGGGATTGCTGCATCCCACAGCCCTTCTTGCTTTCTTGCTTCTAATGCCAAAAGCGTCAATGGTCCGCAAAGAGGCGTAACAGTTCTTCTTGTTTGGCCCACCAGTCACCGAACTAGCAAGAACACACGGCTGTGACAAAAGCCCCATCAGAGCTGACAAATTCCATTTCCACTGTGAACCCCGCGTGCTGCTTCAAGAGCCAGTGAAACCCCTCTAAAGTGAACCGATAGCGAAAGTTCATAAAGATGCGTTCCCCGCGGGCGACAGATACCTCTTGTCCGATGACCGCAATCCGGAAATCCCGGTGTGCCTGAAAATATTTCGTGGTCATGTGCATACCGGAGTGGCGCTCGTCGCTTTTCATTTCGAAGCGGACCTGCCCGTCGTCCTCCTGAATACCTAAGCTGGCCAGCGGCGCCATCGCAAACTTTGCCATTTTTGTGTAATCTTCTTCCGGCGCATCCGGCTGAAAGACCTCTGCGTCGAGTATCAAACGGTCCCCCGGCTTCATCGTTTCCGCAATGTTGCGGATGTGATCCATCGGATCGAATCCCCCCAATGTGTTTCCGCTCATAAGGAGCAACTTAGGTGATTCCGCCGCATCGGATGCAAGCACAACGTGCATGGGGCTTGAAATATCGGCTTTGATTCCGAGTACTTCTAAATCCTCGTCTTCAGCAGCCGCGCACGCCATCTCCAGCAGCGTCTGGCTGGCGTCCACGGGAAAGTATTTCACGTTCTTGCCGGCGAGCTGCAAAGCCTGTAGCAGCGCCCGGTCCCTGCGCCCTTCGCCTGCGCCTAAGCTGACAACAGGAACCGTGCCTCCGAACCCTGCGACCAGTTCCGCAGCCTTTGTGTTCAGCAGTTTCCAGGTTGCGTCCAATGAGCGGTAATTCTCTTGCGCTGACAGATCAGTCCACGCTTTAACCGATAATGGCAGCCAATAAAAAAACTTCTCCGGAAGATCTCTTGCTTCTAAAGAATCCGCGAATTCCTGCGCGATCTCCGCTTCCGTAAGGAGTACTTCGATATTCATCTCCTTTCAGGGTACGGCAATTCCGCTGGGCAAGAAAAAGTATGAAATCTAACATTGGAACCTGAGCCGCT
>JAYTGM010000459.1:0-23656 GCA_043733425.1 Terriglobia bacterium | reverse complement strand
ATGCATGTCAAGATCCACGATCCCATTCAAAAATCTGTGCCGGCGGTGGTATTGCTGCTCATTTCCGTTGTGATTTGCTTTCTGGACCGACGCTAAGGACTAACACTGAGCAATTTAGCGACAGAGATTCTGAGGCTCCTAGGCCCGAAGCCGAACTCGCCACGTGCACGATGAAGAGACCACCGCTGACGGCCTACTCCCGTCATCCCAATTCCTCTTCGTAGCCGCCTCATTCATGGTCATCGCTCTAAATTCACAACCGCCGCCCAATCCAGTAAATCCTTCTTCAATAAACTCTCGTCCGAATTCCGAAACTCACGCCCATGCTCCTGCGCAAGAATCTTCCGAAATACGCTGCTGTCCCCCCTCATTCTAGGCAATGAAATCAAATAGAGACGAAACACCTTTCCCCTGAAAAACTTCACGAGGTCCAAAATTTTGATGGCCGGAACGTATTGAGATCACCTCAATTCGCTGTTTCTCCTTGCCCCGATGGGGACCCCTGCAGCGCGCTCCCAAGCGGGTAACCGTGCCTCCGCATCCGAAGTGTGAATCGCTCCGCTGCCAACTCCACTCCCAGGCAGGAAAGAAATTCCTCGGATTCGTCGCCCGCTTTGGTCTGATCGGGCATCTGATCTAATAAATGTTCAGAAAGGCGCTAACAGACATGCCGAGATTAGTCGAAGTGTTCGCTGCCTTATTTGACCGCTTATTCTCTGATGCCCGCCAAAAGTGGATCGAGCACTCCATAAATCGGATCAGTGCAATCAGTTTCGTTCTTAATCTTTTTCTGATCTTCCTGTGCCGGACCCTCCCGCACCCGGGCCCATTGCTCGATGCGATTGGTCGCAATTACCTCTCCGCCATTTACACTCCGTTTAGTTTCATTCTCTTTAACGAGGCGCTGATGTTGATTGGCGCGCTGCCCAAGTCCACCACGCGTGCACTGGCAAAACAGTTCAAGATCGTCTCACTCATTTTTATCCGGAAGTTCTTCAAAGACATCGCCGAATTGGACGACGTCGGCAAACTCGCACGCCTTTCCTCCGACGTCGCTCCGGTCTTTCTCGACGTCGCAGCCGGGCTTTTAATGTTTTTTCTGGTAACCCTATTTCTCTACGCCGCGCAGTCGGGACCGGTTCGCGCGAATCCTTCACCGGAGTATTCGCGCGAACTCGCTCGTTTTATTGACCGAAAGAAGGTGATTTCTCTGGGGCTGACTGCCGCGCTGGTCAGCCTTGCCTTCTATAACCTTCTGGCCTTCTTTTTTGAGGCCTACCGCTACGTATTCTTGAGTTCCGGCCTGAAACCCGATCCGAATACTTATTTCTTCACAGATTTATTTGCGGTCATGATCTTTACCGACGTTTTTATCGTGATGCTCTCTCTTGTTCTTTCCGACAGTTACGAACTCGTTTTTCGCAATGAAGCCTTCGTAATTTCGACGATTCTGCTTCGCTTTTCCCTTACAATCGAACGGCCCTACTCTGCCGTTCTCGCGCTATCGGGTATGGTCTTTGGCATCGTTACTTTACTCATCTACAACTACCACTCGCGAATCCGCGTTACTTGATTCCAGAGAGAGGTTTCTGATCTCGAGTTCGATATGGGATGAATGGGCGGAACAGCAGGCATCTCTGTTGCTTTGAAGCCCATGAGGTGACACACGTTTCAAGGAATTATTTAATTTATAGATGCAATCAACAAAAACTTAACCGTATGACAGGGAAAAAACGTTAGTGAGGCGACGCATGTGAAGTCGGCCTGCGATTCTGCCACGCTCTAACCTTCATTGATGACTGTTCTCAGCGTTGTTCAGGACCTTAGATATCGAAATGGAAGCCTTTCGTATGCTCAGTACAGCCTTGGCTACAACGCTTTTTCTTTTGTCCAGGCCGCCATGGGTGCCGCTTGCACCTCAATACAAGACAGCGGTCACAATTTCTGGAATTGTAACCATGATTGCCCGTTACCACTATTTCCATACTGAACCGCGGCTATCGTGATCGGCGGCATCGAGTTGGCGGAAAAGATCGAGAAGAGCTAGTTGAAAATCGGCAAGCTCAGCGGACCAACGGCGACGATGCCAGAGATCTGGCAAGCTGCCTTAGCTGCGAAGTTGGACGCTCTCTCACTTCAACAGCACGAAACCATCCCACTTCGGTCCAATCCTGAATTTGCACCAGATGCTGGGCAAGCGTTACAAGCCCGCGCCCGAAACCTACCGCATACGACACAGTTATCTGACCCGGCGGTCGGTTCAAGCCGTACCTGCCGGTTGACCGCCCCATAGCATCGCACGAACTGGCGCCCTGTTGCTCTGAAGCGTCGCCTTCGTTCCACCAAACGCTGTTGAAATTCCTCGCAAAGCACCAGTAGTTCGCCTAGCCGTTTTCGCGATGTACAATTTGTTCGGCTACGGCGCGGAGGTCAGAACCAATCACGTCCGGCGGATTTACCAGTGGAAACAAGCTCTGGCCTTTTCGAGCGACGAATGCCGCGGAGCAACCAGCCTGCATCGCACCCAGAATGTCCCAGCCATGCGCAGCCACAAGGCGGAGCTGTCTGACCTCGACTCCGAGGCCAGCGGCAACCATGCGGTAGGTTTCGGGCGCGGGCTTGTAACGCTTAATCGAATCCACCGAGAAGTTCTTTTCAAAGAACTCCGTCAGGCCGGAATTATGCACCTGCTGCTCAACCACTTTCTGGCTGGAGTTTGTGAGAGTAACCATCCGCAATCCCGCATCCTTGAGGATACCGAGTGCCTGTTTCACTTCCGGATGAGGCGGCAGATGGACTATGGCTTCGAGGATTTTCTTCTTTTCCGCCGCAGCAACCGGCTGCGAACGGGCAGCGCCGACCATATCGAGAGTGGCGCCGGCCAGCGTGCCGAAATCGAAGTACGGACCGGCAAGCGTGGCTGCTTCGGAGTGCAAAAGGAGAAGCGAAAACCACTCCTTCGACGCGTTCTTATCCCCGAACATATGTTCGAAGTACGGGCTGAGGGTCTGCACGTCCAGCAATGTCTCGTTCACGTCGAAAACAATAATCCTGGCCATTTGAAGAAGTCTCCTGTTAATCGATAGAGTGCCGCAGGCTGACAATTCCCGGAGTGCTGCCGCTGAGCCGGAAAACGCGCCTGATCCAGGCAACTCGCGAAGGCGTTAGCACCTTCGTCGCAAATGTATCGGCGGCTTTCCGGTTTCCAAGCGCATAGGTCGTGTACGGATAAATATAGGCAGCAGTTTTGCCCCCAATTCGCCGGGCAAGGAAGGCCAAGGGGGGCCTTTTTAAAAACGCAACACTTCTTATGGCTCTTGTCCAAACGCCGGTCGTATTAGAAATGATAGACAGATGTCGCGATGGATGAGATATATGTCCGAGTGAAGGGCGAATGGATGTAAGCGCGTAAGCGTCCTCACTGGGCAGGAGTTCGATGCCGAGCCGCTTGAGCTGCTGAGATGCATATTGCGCGAAATGGGGCGGCAGGCCTCTTTTGCAAGGTGAGGTTTATCCTGAGAGCTTCACAATGAAATTGAAATTTGCTTTGCCTATGGTGCTATCAGTTGTCATTTGTTGCTCCGCAGCGACAGTTGGGCCTGCCCGGGGAAGTCTCATGATCGTAGGCGGCGGTGCGCTTGGGCCCGAACTGGTGGATCGATTTTTCCTGCTCGCCGGGGGCAAAGATGCTCCCATTGTCGTCATTCCCACCGCGGATGGAGCGGCGGAATATAAGCCGGATTATTTATCGAAAACGTTCCTCGCCAAAGCCGGGGCAACCCACCTTACGCTCTTGCATACCGCTGACAGAGCGCAAGCGGATTCACCGGAATTCACAGTTCCCCTTCATGAAGCACGGGCAGTTTGGTTCGTGGGCGGGCGTCAGTGGCATCTTGTCGATTCATACTTGAACACACGCACTCAGAAGGAACTGGATGCCTTGCTGAAGCGCGGAGGCGTGATAGGTGGATCGTCCGCCGGTGCCACCATTCAGGGCTCTTACCTGGTGCGGGGTGCGCGCGCCGGCAATGAGTTGATGATGGCGCCGGGATATGAGCTGGGCATGGGGTTTCTAAAAAATACCGCTGTGGATCAACATATTCTCACGCGCAAGCGCGAACGCGACATGGCTGCCGTCATAAAGGCTCATCCTGAACTTCTTGGGATTGGCATCGATGAAGGCACCGCAATTATTGTGCGGCGCAACAAGTTTGAAGTGCTGGGCAAGAGCAAGGTCGCAATCACGACGGCAGGGAGGGAGATGTATTTCCTGAAGAGCGGTGACAGCTTCGATTTAAAGCATCGGAAGCAGCTTTAGCTGCTATAGAGTCGGCTTGCTAACCGCAAGGCGGGCCCGCCAGCGCCGGTAAGTTCCAGGCTCAACTTTTTGGTCGCGCATCAGCCATGCTGGAACCGCCGTCATAAAATATTGGTGCTTCACGCCGGGCACGGTAATCAATTCGTCCAGCTTCGAAGCTTCCTGCAGATCCGCCGCGCGCAACGTTGCGGAAAGCTTGGCCAGCGTTGCTTTATCCAAACCTTTGTCCAATTCCGGCAGAAGCTGCGTCACGTCCGCCAGTGACCGTTTGCGTCCCGCTAAGATCATTTGCACCACATCCTGATCGCCTTCTGAGAAGCCGTCTTCATAAATCACCGCGATCACGCCGCTGGTAAGAGGCACGGCACCCGCGGGCAAACCATTCGATTCGGATTCGAATCCAGCGGGGACTTCCGTTCCGCCATCCGGGTAGGAGAAACTGTCGCCGCCCCATGCGGTTGGCTGCTGCTTGCCTTCCACTTTGTAGGTTGCTTGCGCGATGTAGGCTGTAGCGGCAGCGGCGTAACGGTTCACCAGGAAAGCGGAATACGTACCGGTTGGCTGCTTCCGGTACTCCACTCGAAATTGCTTCACCACCTGCGCGGTCAAGCCATCCGCCACCACCAGCAACAGCAATATTCGCAGTACCATAGGCTCTTGAACATAAGAGTATCGTGAGCATACTAATAGGAATACATCCGGTGGCAGAAGCTCTGCGCGCCGGGCGCCCTTTGGACCGCATCCTGATAGCGAAAGGTGCCGGCGGTGCCCGCATTCAGGAGCTTGTCGATCTGGCGCGTGAAGCGGGAACGCCAGTTCGTTTCGAAGATCGCGGCTCCCTGCAGCGGGTCGCGGGCAGTGCCGCACATCAGGGTGTGGTCGCACTGGGGGCTGAATTCAAATATGCCGATTACGACCAGATTGCCGGTGGCGGCGAGCTTGTCGTTGTTCTAGACGGGGTTGAAGATCCACACAATCTAGGCGCCATTGTACGTACGGCTCATGCAGCCGGCGCTGCCGCGATCCTGATCCCTGAGCGGCGTGCCGCCGGTCTGACGGAAACAGTCGCAAAGGCGGCGGCCGGCGCACTGGAGCACCTGCCGGTGGCCCGCGTCACCAACATCAACCGGACTCTTGAGAACCTGAAGAAACGTGGCTACTGGATCTATGGCGTGGATGAGCGCGGCACGGAAGATTATAACCAGGTGAAATGGAACAACCCCGCTGCGATAGTATTAGGCGCGGAAGGCAAGGGCCTTCACCAACAGGTTCGGGATGGCTGCGACGTGCTGATCCGCATCCCGGTAGCTGGTAAAATCAGTTCTTTGAACGTGAGCGTGGCTGCGGGTATCGTGCTCTTTGCCTGGAAAACGCGGGCGCTTGGATGAGTGTTTTCGATTCCTTCCTGGAAATTGCGGGCAATCTTGGGTTCTTAGTTGGCGATAACGATCGCCGCCGCGAGCGTATCCGTAAAGAGAGGCGTTCTTGGGGGAAGGAACAGGATGGCTTGGCGATATCCGTCGCCGCCAGCAGCCTGGAAGCAAAGCAGGATGAAACGCTGAGGATTGAGGTGGCGCTGCGCAATTCCAGCACGGCGGAGCGTGAATTCATGGTCGGAAATTGGCTTCGTTTTTTCAAATTGGATATTTCAGGGCCGTCCGGCTCCCCGGTCGAACTCACCACTTTCGGACGTGGTCAGTTGGAAGCGGCCCAGAATGCGCCCGAACTTCCGATGATCTTAAAACCAGGCCAGGTGATGGAAGCAGATTTTCCCGTCAGTGTGCTCTATCAATTAAAAGAACACGGGGAATATACCGTGGTGGGCAAATCGATTGCAAATAGTGCTGTTTCTAACGAATTAAAGATTCGCATCTAAATTGCTCTAACCTCTGGCATGGACATATTGAGAAGGATTGCTGATGCGAAGGGCCCATGCATCACGATTGTGGAACCTGCGGGAGACCGCGCCAAGCTCGATCAAGCCGTAAACGAGATCGAACAGTCGCTTCCGAAAGGCGAGCGTGAGAAGTTGATAGGCTCCCTGCGCGAAAGTCTCAAGAAGGTGAATGGCGCAGAAAAGGGCACCGTTGTTTTGCTTGGCTCAGCGGAATTAAATGAGATGGTGATTACGGCGGAAGCTCTTCCCGCCACATGCACGGTTACCGATTCTTTCGCATTACGTTCGCTTTTGCCTGCGTTTCAAAAGACCCACGATTTTTATCTTTTAGCTCTGAGTCAGAAGCGCACCCGGCTGCTTCATTGCACAGCCATCGCTTCAACGGAAGTTCCTCTCAGCAACGGAACGCCTTCCAGCCTGGGTGAATCGAGGAACACCGATAAGCCCGACCATCTGCTCGATAACCGAAGCAGTGCCGGGCCTTCGCAAGGACAGATGAAAGGTGTCATGTCGGGCACGGGAACCGAGGCGGAGAATAAGCCTGAGTTTCTGCATACTTTCTTTGCTGAAATCGACCGCGGTGTTCATCAGACTTTGAAGGATAGCGGCTTGCCCCTCATTCTTGTTGGTGTGGAAAGCGAACTTGCAATTTATCGGAAGGTGAACACCTATCCGCTGCTGGGTGAAACGGGCGTCCTTGGTTCGCCGGACGGCTTCATTGGCGGGGAGATGCACGCCCGCGCTTTACGTGCGTTGTCTACCTACGTCCCTCCAGCCATGCAGAAAACTCTTGATGATCTGGACAAATTGATTGGCACCGGACACGCTTCCGTTCACGCGGCCGACATTGTTAAGGCTGCTCATGAGGGCCGCGTATCCCATCTGTTTTTGCAAAGCGCGGCGGTGTACTTGGGCAACTACGATGAAAGCCGCGGAAAAACTAGTCACCATGGCGAGGATCGGCATGATCTAATTGAAGACGCCGCGCGGCAAACCGTGACTCACGGGGGCCAGATCACCCTCCTGACCGGCAAGCAAATGCCTGGCGGCGTGCCTGTCTGCGCCGTGTTTCGCTTTTAAAGGAGAAAGCAAATGATCGGACGGTTGTACGCAGCGCTGATCTTTACGTCAGTACTGTTTTTCGCTCAGATCCCACCGGCGCCGAATACAAACCCAAAGCCCGTAAACGATCCGCTGAATACAAACAATCTGACCGGGGACAATACAATTGTTCCCGGAACAAATCAGCCGATACCGGGTGGGCACCCAGGCCTAACCTCGAACCCTGTTGCTGGCATGACGGACCAGATGCGGGAAGCAGCTGACCAGATTTTTGCAAATGCAGTGGCGCAACAATCTATGACGGAAGTGGAATTGGGCAAACTGGCTGCGAGCAATGCCACCAATGAGGACGTGAAGGCTTATGCCGTACAGATGACGGAGAGCAACACGAAAGTGAACCAACGGTTGAAGCGCGTAGCCGCGAAGGGCAATGTAACCATTTCAGCGGCTCTCGACACCAAAAGTCAGGCGCGCGTTGACAAGCTGGGCAAATTGACAGGCGCGGATTTTGACCGCGCCTTTATCAAAGATCAAATCCAAAGCGGCGAGAAAAATTTGCGGTCCTATGACCAGGAACTTCAAAATGGAGCGGATGTGGGGCTAAAAACGCTTGCCACCCGAGCAACGCCCTTCATGCAGAAACAATTGCAGGCGGCAAAAGATTTGGAAAAAGTTCTAAAGACCAAATGACCAAATTATGTTGCGCCGGTCTTATATTCTGCTGCCTTCCGAACTTACAGGCCAGACAACCAGTCCGCGCCCTGCACGGGATGGTGGTGGCCCGGGAGCGTCACGCGACAGATATAGGCGAGGCCGTTCTTGAATCGGGTGGCAACGCAATTGACGCGGCCGTCGCGGTTGGCTTCGCTCTTTCAGTTGTTCATCCTTCGGCGGGCAATCTGGGTGGGGGCGGCTTCATGCTGGTTCGTTTTGCAGACGGACGCTCTACCTTCCTCGATTTTCGTGAGCGCGCGCCAGCTTCTGCTACTCACGACATGTATCTGGGCCCGGATGGAAAAACAACGCGGGATAGCATGCTGGGTTATCGCGCTTCGGGTATTCCGGGAACCGTCAAAGGTCTGGAGTATGCGCATTCCAAATGGGGGAAACGAAAATGGAAAGATCTTCTGAATCCCGCAGTCGCGCTTGCCACAAAAGGTTTTCCTGTGTCTTGGGGTCTGGCGAACTCCCTTCAGTCTGAAGCCGTTTCTGAAAAGTTGGCGCAGTTCCCGGATTCGAAACGGATTTTTTTGAAGGGCGGCACCTTCTACCAGATGGATGACGTATTTCGCCAGCCCGAACTTGCCTCCACGTTGAAGCGGATTCGCGATCGCGGAGCGAAAGATTTCTACGAAGGCGAAACAGCGAAACTGCTGGCGGCCGATCAGCAGGCGCATGGCGGCACCATCACCATCGCGGATCTAAATCAATACAAGGTCATGGAACGCGTGCCGCTGAAAGGAAAGTATCGCGCCTATGAAGTGATTACTTCTCCCCCGCCAAGCTCTGGAGGCATGGGAATTTTACAGATGCTTGGTGTTCTTGAGGGCTTAGACCTAACGAGATCCGGCGTAGGCTCTGCCGCGGAGACTCACCTGCTGGCGGAAACCATGCGCCGATACTTCGCCGATCGCAGTGAGTATCTAGGTGACCCTGATTTCTACAAAGTCCCCGTAAGCGCCTTGCTGAACCCGAAGTACATCGCCCACCTTCGCGATGGAATTGATCCTCTGAAAACCACTCCCAGCACGCAGATTAAGCCCGGCAACTTGCCTGCCTATGAGAGCCTGGAAACCACGCATTACTCCATCGTGGATGCCGAAGGGAACGCAGTCTCCGTTACCTACACATTGAACGGCGGCTTCGGAAGTGGAATTACCGTTGGCAAACTTGGCTTCCTGTTGAACAATGAGATGGACGATTTTGCTCCCAAGCCCGGTGAAGCGAACCTTTACGGCCTGATTCAAGGTGAGGCCAACAGCATCTCGCCGCGCAAGACGCCGCTCTCTTCCATGGTGCCAACCATTCTCACGAAAGACGGCAAATTTTTCCTGGTGCTGGGAACGCCCGGCGGGCCCACCATCATTAATTCAGTGCTGCAGACAATTATCAATGTGGTGGATTTCGGCATGAACGCTCAGGAAGCTGTCGATCAGCCGCGGATTCACCACCAATGGCTGCCGGACACGCTTACCGTGGAACGTGGCTTCTCACCCGATACGCTCGAGTTATTAAAAGCCAAGGGCCATCAGATCCGCGAAGTTGCATTCATCGGAGAAGTGGCTGCCATTAAGTGGGACGGCAAGTTCCTTGAAGGGGCGGCGGACGGGCGGGTGGAAGCAACAGCAAAAGGCTATTGAGAGATACTGGTAACCCCTATGGAACACGTTCTCTCGTCGCACTTGGTAGTGCAGCAGCGCTTAAGCACAACATGGCTGCAAAAAGTACAGCAGGCAGGCATTCCCGCTGTGGAAATCTTCTGCGCGCGGCAGCATATCGATTACAGGGATAAAGCACAAATCCGTGAACTCGGCCTGTGGTTCCGCGATAATACGCTGAAGCTGCACTCTATGCATTCGCCAATGTATAGCGATGAGTATTGGGGCCGCAGTGGACCCGATTCCGTGATCAACCTGACAGAGCGCGGCAAGGCCGAGCGCATCCGCATGGTGGATGAAATCAAGCGCGCAATTGAAGTTTCCGAAGCGGTGCCGTTCCAGTATCTGATCCAGCACATAGGCGTGCTGTATGAAGAGTACAGCGAATTCAAAGTGGAAGCCGCTTTCACAGCGCTCGAAGGTTTAAGCCTGTTCGCCAGACAGCGCGGCGTTAACATCCTGCTCGAAAATATTCCCAATGAATTTTCCACCGCGGAGCGCTTGCAGCAGTTCCTGCGATTCACTCACCTGGATTTAAATTTCGTCTTCGATACAGGCCACGCCAATCTGGCGGAAGGCGTGGAGCATGAGTTTGAAATCATGAAAGACCGCATTCGCAGTCTGCACGTTCATGACAATGATGGAAAGGAAGATAAGCACCTCTTTCCGTTGATGGCGAAAGGCGGCACTATCGATTGGCCCCGCGCAATGGAGTTGCTGCGCAGCCGTCCTGATCAATATCCGCTGTTATTAGAGTTGAAGGAATCGGCTGATTTTCCGAACGGTTTGGATTCTGCCTTAGCTGTTTTCGATCGGCTGGATGATGCATAGCTGGACGTCGCATAGGTAACTCACATTTCCTGGTATTTGCCACTTTGCCACCGTTCGCGACACACTAGAAGCTTCCATGGCAACCCGAATCACCATCGCAGACGCTTCGCGCCACGTAGATGAAACCGTCTCTATCCCCGGTTGGCTTTATAACATCCGCAAATCGGGCAAGATCATTTTTCCGCAGTTGCGTGACGGTACCGGCCTGATGCAATGCGTTGCCGTGAAGAACGCTCTTTCGGAAGAAACTTTTGAAACCCTGAAAGGTTTAACTCAGGAAAGCTCTCTCACCTTAACCGGCAAGGTGCGCGCCGATGCCCGGGCTCAGGGCGGCTATGAACTGGACGTGGAATCCGTAGAGGTTCACCAGCGCGTCTCCGAAGAGCAACCCTACCCGATCACACCGAAAGAGCACGGCACCGAGTTCCTGATGGATCACCGGCACCTCTGGCTTCGCAGCCAGCGTCAGCACGCCATCATCCGCATCCGGCACGGCATCATTAAAGCCGTACGCGATTACTTTGATTCGCACGGCTTCACACTGGTGGATACGCCCATCTTCACGCCGGCCGCCTGCGAAGGCACAACTACCCTGTTCGAAGTGAATTATTTCGATGACGACAAAGCGTATCTGACTCAATCCGGCCAGCTCTACAACGAAGCGAATGCCATGGCTTTTGGAAAAGTCTACTGCTTCGGGCCGACATTCCGGGCGGAAAAAAGCAAGACTCGCCGCCACCTGACTGAGTTCTGGATGGTGGAGCCCGAAATGGCGTACGCGGACCTGGACGAAGTAAAGCGCGTTGCCGAAGAGATGCTGCTGTACATTGTGGGCCGTGTGTTGGAATCGCGCCGCGAAGAGTTGAAGGTGCTGGAGCGGGACGTGGCCAAACTGGAAGCCGTTGCCGGCCCATTCCCGCGAATCTCTTACGACCGTGCGGTGGAGATTCTACAAGCCAACGGCGCCGACATCCAATGGGGCTCAGACTTCGGCGGTACCGACGAAACGATCTTGACGCAGCAGTTCGATCGCCCGATTATGGTGGACCGGTTTCCCTCTGCCATCAAAGCCTTCTATATGGCGCCCGATCCCGACCGCCCGGAAGTTGCTCTCGGCGTCGATGTGCTCGCGCCGGAAGGCTATGGTGAAATCATCGGCGGCGGTCAACGGGTTCATGACCCCGAACTGCTGCTGCGGCGCATCGAAGAACATGGCCTGCCGAAAGAGGCGTTCGATTGGTACCTTGACCTGCGCAAGTATGGCACCGTGCCGCATGGCGGTTTCGGCATGGGTATAGAACGCTGTGTCGCCTGGATCTGCGGACTGGAACACATTCGCGAAACGATTGCATTCCCCAGAATGCTTTATCGTTTGCGCCCTTGATGTTTAACCGGGATGCTCAACCGGCTAACATCGCCTTCCAACCATCCTCATCTCTTCCTATGCTGATCCGGTTCCCGCTTCGCACCAGCGGCAGCCTGAGTAGCTTCGGCTCGCGTTCAATTTTTGCCAGAAGCTCCAGATCGCTCATCCTCAGGTACTTCAGACCGGCATCCACGTAGGCTTTTCCTTCCACGTCCAGTAAACCCGTTAAGCCGAATCGCTCAACAAACCGGCGAATTTCACCCGCGGCCATCGGCTTCTTTTGTAAGTCCACGATATGCAGCGGAACGCCGCGCTCTTTGAAAAACCGTTCTGCCGCGCGGGTGGCCGGCGAATTTTTCACCCCGAATATCTGCACGCTTGTCACGCTATCTAGTCTTGCAAACTTGCCTCGGCTCCCCGCTTCGCGACACACTGGTAGTTCGTAACTCGTCCATGAAGCAATCGCAAATCGCCGTGATCGGCGCACCGTTAGATCTGGGCCAAGACCGCCGCGGTGTTGACATGGGCCCTTCTGCTTTCCGCGTCGCCGGTCTTGACAGGAAACTGAAAGCGCTTGGTTACGAAGTGGAAGACATGGGCAACGTTCAGGTGGATCAGCAGGAGAACTCGCACGAAGGTCCGCGCCATGCCAAATATCTCCCTCAAATTGCCGCGGCCTGCGAACGCCTGGGCAACATGGTGGCCCAGGCCATGGATGAAAATAAAGCTCCCCTGGTACTGGGCGGCGATCATTCCGTTGCCATCGGCACCGTTGCCGGTGTTGCGAAACACTTCAAGAAAAAGCGGCAGAAAATCGGGCTTATCTGGGTGGACGCCCATGCCGATATGAACACTCCCCAAACCAGCCCCAGCGGCAATGTCCACGGCATGCCACTGGCCTGCTGCATCGGCCTGGGCCCGCCTGAACTGACCAAATTATTCGGCTTTTCGCCGAAGGTGGATCCCAAAAATGTTTGCATCGTGGGTGTCCGGGATATCGACATCATGGAACGCGCTCACGTTCGTGAATCTGGTATTCACGTTTTCACCATGCGCGATATTGACGAGCGTGGCCTTCGCGCCGTCATGGCTCAGGCCATTGAACTTGCCACCCGCGTCACTGTCGGCTTCCATCTCTCGCTTGACATGGATTATGTGGACCCCGCCGATGCACCCGGCGTTGGTACTCCCGTGCGCGGCGGTGCCACTTATCGAGAAGCGCATTTAGCCATGGAGATGATTTGCGATTCGAACGGCATGGTGTCCATGGAGGCCGTCGAAGTGAATCCGGTTTTTGATGAAATCAACCGAACCGCCGAGTTAGGCGTCGAACTCATTATGTCCGCTCTCGGAAAGAAAATCCTGTAATGTCGAAACTCCGCGTCGGTGTCATCTATGGTGGGCGCTCCGGCGAACACGAGGTCTCCATTCGCTCTGCCGAATCCATCATCCACGGGCTGGACCCGTCGCGGTACGAAGTTGTCCGCTACCTGATCCACCCGGACGGCCATTGGGACCCGGCACCTATCCTTCCCGAGCCCGGCCACAATCCAGTCGATGTGGTGTTTCCGATCCTCCACGGAACCTTTGGCGAAGACGGCACTGTCCAAGGTTTGCTGGAACTGGCTGACCTGCCATACGTCGGGGCCGGTGTGATGGCAAGCGCCATCGGGATGGATAAAGAAATGACGAAACGGGTTTGCCGCGAGTCTAGTCTCCCTATCGTGGACTACGTGATGCTCACGCGCGGCGATATGGAAGCAAGCACTATTGCGGCTCGCCTGCCGTTTCCCATTTTCGTGAAGCCCGCGAATCTTGGCTCTTCCGTCGGCATCTCAAAGGCGCACAATCTTGCCGAACTCGAAACCGCTCTCACCCTGGCGGCCCAATATGATCACAAGGTAATTTGCGAACGTGGCGTGGAGGGCAGGGAATTCGAATGCTCCGTGATGGGCAATGAGGACCCGATTGCGTCAGCCCCTTGTGAGATTATTCCTTCACGAGAGTTTTACGATTACGAAGATAAGTACCTGCTGGACAAAGCGCGCATTGAAATGCCTGCCGGCTTGACGCCGGAGCAGACCGCTGAGATGCAGCGTCTTGCCGTTGGTTGTTACCGGGCCATCGCCTGCGAGGGATTGGGCCGGGTGGATTTTCTTATGGATCGTGCCACTGGCAAAATGTTTGTGAATGAGATCAACACGCTGCCCGGCTTCACTTCCATCAGCATGTTCCCGAAAATGTGGCAGCATTCCGGAATCGAGTTTCCAGCGCTTATCGAACGATTGCTGAACCTTGCTCTGGAACGCCACGCTAGAAAGAGCGCAACCCGGTATTCGCGTTGACCCATGCTGATCCCACTTTTCGCGCTTTTTTTCGCCGCTCCCGCCACCGCTGAACAACAGACTATTCTTGATCGCGAACTCAAGCGGATAGCGGACGCTTATGCGATTGTGGAAGCCTATTCTGCTGAGCCGATCAGCTCCGAACAGGCTTTTTATCAAGGTGCGATCCCCGGTTTGTTGCATCGTTTAGACCCTCATTCCGTCTTCCTTGACCCAGGCCAATTTCAGCAGCTCAAGCAGATGCAGAACAGCACCACGAAGGGCTTCGGTTCCGTGGTTTCTATTTTGCCGGGCCGCGTCATCGTGCTCCAGACACTTCCTGGTACTCCGTCTGCGCGTTCCGGTATTTCGCCCGGCGATGAAATTCTGGCTTTAAATAACATTCGGCTTGACCGCCTCACGTTGGATCAATTGGTTGGCCTTCTGGGCGAATCGCGCCAGCAGCCGGCGCGTCTTGATGTTCGCCGCAGCGGAAACGTCCGTCTTTTGCAGTTCACGCTCACTCCCGAAGAGATGCAGGCCCCAAGTGTGGAGCGTGCCTTCTTGCTAAAACCGGGAATCGGATATGTCCGCGTAGGTAGCTTCGAGGAGAAGACCGGAGCGCAACTTAAGGAGGCAATTGAAGCGCTGGGCGGCAGCAATCTCCATGGGCTGGTGCTGGATTTGCGAAACAACCCGGGGGGCTTGCTGGGGGCCGCACTCGATACGGCATCTCTTTTCCTCAATCAAGATCAGACCGTGCTTACCATAAAGGGCCGCAACGTGAAAGAGAGTGTAGAGAAAGTTCCCACGGATGCAAAGCCCTATACGTTTCCAGTGGCAATCCTGCTGAACGCCAAAAGCGCCAGCGCGAGTGAGATTGTGGCCGGTGCGCTTCAGGATCATGACCGCGCCACTATCCTGGGCGAACCCAGCTATGGCAAGGGCCTGGTGCAGAGCGTTTTCCCGCTATCGAATTCCACGGGTATCGCGCTCACCACGGCGCTCTATTACACGCCCAGCGGCCGTTCCATTCAGAAAGCTCTGAAAGACAAGGGTGAAGAATTCGCGCTGACCGGCACCACGGCACACCCTAACACGCGCGCGGATTTTAAGAGCGATAAGGGTCGTCCCCTGCAGGGTGGCGGCGGCATTATTCCCGACATCGTGGTCCAGCCGGACATCGTCACACGCCTTCATGCCGCGCTTGAGGGCAGTGGCTCTTTTCCGCAGTTTGCTACCGAGTTTCTGAAGACTCAAAAAGTAACGGAAGCCTTTGAAGTGACTCCTCAACTGCTTGACCAATTCCAAGCGTGGTTAAGTGAACGCCAGATTCAGCCAAGTATCAACGAATGGTCACGCGAACGCCCCTTTATCGAAAACCGGCTGAAGACCGAAATCTTCAATCAGAGCCTAGGTGTAGCTAAGGGTGACGAAGTGGAAGCGAAGCGGGACCCTGTGATTCTTAAGGCTGTTGAGACGTTCACGAACCAGTAGAACTGAGTTGGCTTATCGCTTCCGCCAGTATCAGCGCTCCTTGCGCGATTGCCTCGGGTGAGGAATATTCGTCCGGCCTATGGCTTACGCCGCCCCGGCAAGGGATGAAGAGCATCGCCGTGGGAACAATCTGAGACATGAATAAAGAATCGTGATAAGCGCGGCTGATCATCAGCCTGTGTGTCGCGCCTTGGGCAATACAGGCCTGTTCCAGGGCCGCGATCACAGCGGGAGCGCACGCGCCTGGCGAATCTGCGTTCAACAGTTCTTGTTTCACCGTTACCCCCCGCCGGGCAGCGGCTTCTCTGGCTGCATGTTCTATCCGTTTCAGCGTTGCATCCCGCCGGGCACCATCGATATCCCGGACATCGATCTCCATACGGGCGCGGCTGGGAATGCTGTTCACGGCGCGTGGAAAAATGTCGCACACTCCAGTTGTCGCGACTGTATCTATCGCGCCCGAAGCTTTGGCAGCGGCTTCGACGGCCAATGCTATTTCCGCGGCAGCCAGAAAGGCATCGCGCCTGCCGGGCATCAACACGGCGCCAGCGTGACCCCCCTCGCCTTCGATTTCGATACGCAACGTAGCGGGCGCGGCAATAGCGGTCACAACTCCTACATCGATCCCTTCGTTTTCCAGCAGCGGACCCTGTTCGATGTGTAGTTCTATAAACGCTGAGTAGTAATCCCTCGGAAGCGGAACGCCAGCAAGTTCTCCAGTGAACCCAGCATCATGCCGAACCTGATCGAGCGACAATCCACCGGAATCGATGAGCGGTGTACGCAATGTCCCCGCCAGCAGGCGGCTGCCCAGACAGCCAATGCCAAAGCGGGTCGGCTCTTCTGACGTGAAGAGTAATAATTCAATCGAACGTCGCGGGTGGAAGCCGGAACGCTGTAAAGTCCGGATCGCTTCTAAGCCGCCCAGCACTCCCACCGTCCCATCGAAGCGCCCTGCATTCGGGATGGCGTCAATATGAGAGCCGGTCCCGACCGCTGCCAATTGCGGTTCAGATCCAATCCATCGGGCGAAGGTATTGCCGACAGCGTCCTCGCGGACATTCAAGGCAGCTTCTGAGCAGAGCTGCTTTACGAATAAGCGAGCGCGCAGATCGGCCTCGGAGAAAACGATCCGCGTGACCACGGGCGATGGCTCGGAAGAGATGGCACCAAGCTGGTCCAGCTCCCGCGCCAGCCTTTCCTTTTCGATACGAAGTTTCATTTACCGGTTCCAATCTTTATAAATCAAATATTTTGTGGGTACCTTTCCGAGTGCTCCGAACCATTGCGGCAGAAACGGCGCCATCCAGATAAAATCGCCTGCTGTTACGGGATACCAATGGTTGCCTAACCTGTAGATCCCGCCACCTTCCAGCATAAGAAGGCCGTGCTCCATCACATGGATTTCCACCATCGGCAACGAAGCACCCGGCTGGAAGGTCATGGTATTTACCGCTATGTCGAACCCGGGGCCAGCAGGAAGCAAGCTGCGCACTTCCAGATCAGCGTCGCCCATCAAAAGTACTGGAGCCAGGTTCCGCTCGCTACCCGTCAGCATCGCGGGCTGGTTGACCCCGTCCAGGGGCATGTATGGCTTTTCAATAATGACGGCACGCGCGACGCCTACTGCCTGCAGACCTGCACCGGATTGCGGAGGCAACCAGGCGTAGCCGCCCGCATGGAGCGTGGTATCGCCCGCCGTGACGCTCCCCTCAAGCACATAAATGAACCGTTGTTCGCGATTGGGCGTAACGGACCCGCCTGCTTCGAACTCAGCCGTATATTGGGTAAACTTTGCCCCGATTGCGGGTGCCGCATGAACAATCGCCGTCGCGC
Source organism: Terriglobia bacterium (assembly GCA_043733425.1). Classification (GTDB taxonomy): domain Bacteria; phylum Acidobacteriota; class Terriglobia; order Bryobacterales; family Bryobacteraceae; genus JALYXI01. The sequence continues at coordinate 6,147 of JAYTGM010000459.1, read as the reverse complement.
CACGCATGCCGGGCAGCGGAGCACGCACGAAAGTATCGGGCGTTTGAATCAGGTGGTCGGGGTGACGCGCGCCGCGTGTATTTCCAAAATGATGCATAGCTTATCGTGTAGGCCGAATGAATTGTCCGTTCGTGCAGGAGGGGAACTTTCCGTCCAGAAAAATTGTTTCACCGCGCCGCATCGTTCGCCGCACCACGCCCCGGAATGTCTCTCCCGCATAGGGAGAAATTGCATGCCGGTGCGCCATGTCTTCAGGGCGCAGTGTGAACTGGCCGCATAAATCGACCAAGGTGAGGTCCGCGAAATTACCGGTCTGAATGGAACCGTGATCCGCAATGCCAAAGCGCTTCGCCGGAGTCTCCGCTAGCAGCTTCGCAATATGTGGCAGGGACAATCCCTGATCGAAATACCCTCGCTCTAAAAGAACCGCCAATGTGGATTGCACGCCTGCTATGCCGCCCCATGCTTGCATGAAATCTCCACTCTTCATGTGTGGAGGAGCAGGTGAGTGATCCGATGCAACGATATCGATAGCCCCGCCCAGCAATTCGCTCCAGAGCTCGTTCTGATCATTTGCGCCACGGAGAGGAGGCGCGCACTTGGCAGCCGCACCGAGCCGCTCCAAATCCTGCTCTGTCAAATACAGATAATGCGGACAGGTTTCAATCGTAAGATCGACGCCGCGTTGGCGGGCATTCTCCGCGGCCACAACGCCGCGCCCTGAACTGACGTGGACGATGTGCAGTTTCGCTCCGGTTTCCTGCGCAAAAAGCGCCGCACGTTGGATGGCTTCCACCTCAGCTAGTACAGGCCGCGAAGCCAGAAAGTCTTTGATTGTGGAGCTGCCTTGAATAGCGAACCGCTGGGACAGTTGCTTGGTCAGCTCTTCACTTTCGGCGTGCAAGGCAACAGGCAAATTCAGCCTCTTGGCCTCTGCCATGCCCTCCCATAACGTCAGGTCATCGGCGCGAGGAAACTCGGGCAACCCGGAATCGGACATGAACGCCTTGAACCCGACCACTCCACAAGCGGCCAATTCAGCCATCTCGCCGCGATTGCCTGGAATGAGCCCGCCCCAGATGCCAAAATCCGCGATGGAAGATGCGTCAAGAGCTTCACGCTTGCGATGAAATTCGCGTGCGTTTACGGTGCAGGGCGTGGAGTTCAATGGCATATCGAAAAACACGGCGCCGCCACCTGCCGCAAGAGCCCGGCTGCCTGTGGCTGCTCCTTCCCATTCGGTGCGCCCAGGCTCATTGAAGTGAAGATGTACGTCAATCGTCGCTGGAAAAATGTGCAAGCCGGTGGCGTCGATATCGGTGGCACCGCTCAGTTCCGGTTCAATTTGGAGGAGGATTCCGTCTTCGATGCTGAGATCTAATTTCACCAGGCCGTCTGGCGTAACCAGTGTTCCGCCTCGGATAATCAACTGAGGTTCTCCAGAAAATTTATCCCTACCGACAAAGCGGCCGCGACGTCCGAAGCGAGCACCGATTCATCCGGGTGATGGCTAAGACCGCCGGGGCTGCGCATGAATAACATTACCGCCGGCATCACGCGCGCCATCATCATCGCGTCGTGTCCCGCGCCGCTAGTCATTGGTTTCGGTTGATGTCCAACCTTCTTAACTGCCAAGGAAAGCTTGGCGATGTACTGCTCATTCATCGGAACCGCGGCCTGATCCAGCAGGAAGCGCGAAGTGACGCAAACGCCGCGCTTTTCAGCAATTTCCCTGGCCCGGTTTAAGAAATGGGTAACCGCGTCCTGGCGAGTGGAATCTGTCTCATGCCGCACATCGAGCGTAAGCTTCACGAAGCCTGGAATCACGTTCGGCGCTCCGGGCAGAACTTCCATTCTTCCCACGGTGGCCACCAATCCCGAAGCATGGTTGGCATGCGCTTCCACTTCGCCCATCCATTCAGCAGCACAGGTCAGCGCATCATTCCGAAGATTCATGGGAGTGGTGCCCGCGTGACCGGCGCGGCCTTCAAAGGTCAACTGCAGACGAGTCTGCCCTGCAATCGCGGTCACCACGCCAAGCGGCAGCCCCAGGCTTTCGAGCACCGGACCCTGCTCAATGTGAAACTCCAAATATCCAACCGATGGACCGTAAGTTTCCTGGTTCTGGGGCAATCCATATTCACCGATGGCTGCCGAGACAGAGACGCCGCCCGAATCCTGACACGAGAGCAATGCAGGATCCAGATCGCCGATCAAGCCACGGCTTCCAATAAAAGGAAAGCCGAACCGGACACCTTCCTCTTCGGAGAAACCGACCACCTCAATGGCATGCGGAAAACGCCGGCCTGCTAATAGTTCGACAAGCTTAACTCCCATCACCACGCCCAGGATGCCATCGAACGCACCGGCATGCGGCACTGTATCGAGGTGCGATCCGATCCAGAGCACCGGCGCGCCCCTACGCGACGCAGCGTAATGCCCCCGCAGATTTCCCACGGCATCCACGCTTACCGTCATTCCCGCGCCATGCATCCACGCACCCAGGTCACGGTGCACGGCACGCATCGAAGGTGCAAGAAAAGTCCGCGTGGTGAACCCGGGTTCCTCCGTATGAAGTGCTAACGTGCGGCAGCGCGCGATGCACTCTTCAGCTTCAGCCAGCATTTTAGGAGCCCCTGTAGGTGCTGTATCCGTATGGCGAAAGCAGCAGCGGAACATGATACGAACCCTGCGGATCGGCAAGCCCGAACCGGATTGTTATCTGATCGAAGAATGGCGGGTCAGGAAGTTCCAGACCCAGGCGCCGAAAGTATTCACCAGCGTGGAACACCAATTCGTAGGTTCCCGGAGCCGCCTGTTCCAGAAGAGACACGCGTCCATCGGTGTTGGTAACCAGTGACTTCACCAGCATGCCCGCGCAGAACAGCTCTATCCGCAAACCGCCGGCTGGTGCGCCCCGCGAGGTATCCAGAACGTGTGTGGAAAGCCGGGCCATATGTTATTTGTCACGCCTCAAGCGCAGCCCCAGGCTTCCGTATGGCGGCCGCGAATCCGTATAAATTGCTAAATTCTCTCCTTGCTCGGCCGCGGTGTCCCAGGTGCGATTATTCGCTTCCAGATGGATTTCAGAAATGCCCGGCGATTCCTGGAGCATCTTCGTCCCAATCTGGTAAATGATCTGCTGAATGCTGCCGGATTCGAAAGCGCCAAAGGTGGTGTAAATGATCTTGCGCACGTTTGCGGCAACCCGGCCCTCACTCAGCGCCGCACCCGGCTCCGTATAAAGCCATTCCAGATCAAGCCACATGTGCAAGGGCCGGTTCTTAATTTCGGGAAGCGACGTGTACTGATCGCGCACGAATCCGAAGAACGCACTGCCGCCTAGACGAACCATGCGAAACCCGGTGATGCCCGATGCGATCTCCGCCACGCCGTTGCGATTCACTTCAATTCGCGCTGTCAACCGCTCCGGTCCCGCCGGCAGGAATGCAGCCGCGTGCCCCGGAATGGCAGTGTAAGGAATCTCAGTTGCCGATACCTGCACTCCTTCAACCTGCGAATATGTGTCCAGGAATTTCACGGCAAGAAATTGGCAATACGCTTCCAGATCGGCTCCGGTGTAATTCAGCGTTTCGCGCTGAATAAAATTCTTCATGGAATCCGTCGCTACCAGTCCGGTGTTATCGCCCGTGGTGTAAGTGGGCCAGAAAGAGTCGCCATAGACCAGAATCTTTACGCTTGCTCCGAAGACCGGGCTTTGCCCCGGCAGCGCGATGCCGTCACGATTCAATCGATAGGCAATCACATCGCCTTTGCCGTAATAGCTTCTCTTCCAGCCGCTGGCGAACTGTTCCACTTAAATCTCCTCGACTAAAACATCATGCAACCGAAGCGCGGCGATCCGGTACACCTGCCGCAAGGCTTCCGCGAATTCCACTTCGTGACTGGAAGCCAAACGCTGCTGTAAGGAGCGGATGATGTCTTGCTTGGTGTAGCCTTTCACAGCGAGCAGAAACGGGAACCCGAATTTCTGCTTGTATTTGTCGTTCAGCTCCGTAAAGTGCTGAAATTCTTCTTGCGTCAACTGAGCCAGACCCGCGCCGGCCTGTTCTGCAGCTGAAGCATCGCTCACTTTCGCGCGGGTTCCCAAATCAGGATGTGCCCGCAAAAGCGAGAGTTGCTCATCCGGCGACGCAAGTTCAACTTGTTTCGCCATCGCCAAATGAAGCGAATCGAAATCACAGAAAGGCCGCTTTGCCCAGGCGCGTTCCGCAACCCAAGGCGAATGCTCAAACACCCAGCCTACTGTTTCAATAAACTCTTGCTGGTCCATGTTACTCAAAGCTTCAACGTTCAATCAGGTCGCCCCCCACGCGCACTTCGGCCACGCTTTCGGCACCGGCAAGAGTAAAGAGCGCGGCCAGAACCCGGCTGGGGCTCTCCGCACGTTCCAATACCGCTTCCAGCACGCTTCCCGGCTGCGCCCGCAGGTAAACGAAGTCCGCGGATTTGCCCGCTGTAAAATCACCCGTCTCGTGTTCCAGTTGCAAAGCCTCTGCCCCTGCGCGCGTTGCCAGGTAGAGCATGTGAGCGGGGGTAAGCAGCACTCCATCCGGCATCACACGCTGAAGTGAGTAGGCCTGCAAAGCCTCTTTTAGCATGCCGAACCCCGCACCGCCGCCGACATCGGAACCAAGAGCACAATGCACGCCTGCTTCGATATGCCTGCGCAAAGGAAACAGCCCACTCCCCAGAATGGCATTGCTGCACGGGCAGTGCGCGACCGAACTTCCACTGCCTGCCATACGTTCCAATTCTGAATCCGATGGGTGAACATTGTGCGCCATCACAGCGCTTGGGCCGGACAAACCGAATCGCTCATACACGGCCAGATAATCTTTCGCCCACGGGAAAAGCCGCGCCACTTCCTGAATCTCCTGGCGATTCTCATTGATGTGAGTTTGAAAGCGAAGCTCACTATGTTCGCGCATTAAACTTTGGCAAACTTCCAGCATCGCCTCTGAGGTGGAGAGCGCAAAGCGTGGGGTAACCGCGAAGTGCAGCCGGCCTTGGCCGTGATATCGAGCGATCAGGTCAGAGCAATCACGATGGGCATCTTGCGGCAGTTGATGAAGCTCAGGGCGCAATAATCGGTCCGAAAGCACCATGCCACTGATCACGCGCAAGCCAGATTTTTCCGCCGCATCGAAAAGCGCGGAGGTTGCCTGCTTAAAGTGCGATCCGAAGACTAACGCCGTGGTGGTGCCATGCGCAGCCAGAGCGCGCACGAAGCGATTCGCCGTATCCTTCGCATAAGCACGATCAGACATGCGTGCTTCTTCCGGCAACGCAACGCATTCCAGCCAGTCCAGCAGTTGGCGGTCTAGCCCGCCCAGCACGCGAAGCTGCGGGAAGTGGACGTGAGTATCCACCAGACCCGGAAGCAGATAGCCGCCGCGCAGATCCCGGACAGGAGTATCAGGATTCGCCGCACTTACTTCCGTGTAATCCCCGCATGCCTCAATTCGTCCGTTACGCACAAGCAAGCCGCCATCCGCAAAACAAGTAAGCGCACCTTCTTCACGAAACGGATTGCGCGGTGTGTGGAAGACACCGGCTCGCAGCAGTTCGTCCATCATTTTTGCCGCGCCTTCTGAATGGCGAAGAACACTTTTTCCGGCGTAGCGGGGCAGGGGAGCGCCACGAGTCCGCCCGGTCCGCATGCCGCAACCGCGTCTTTGATTGCTTCGCGAACGGAAAGCGCCAGCATGAAAGGCGGCTCACCCACCGCTTTGCTGCTGAGCACCACATCAGGGTCAGCGGCGCGCTCCAGAAAGCTGACGTTAAATACTTCGGGCAGTTCCGACCAGGAAGGTAGCTTGTAAGTGGACGCGCTCGAAGTAGCCAGGCGTCCCGAAGCGTCCCACAAAAGTTCTTCGATGGTAAGCCACCCCAAGCCTTGCATAAACCCGCCTTCTATCTGGCCACGGTCGATTATGGGCGCGATGGAATCGCCGACGTCCTCCAGTATGTCGACGCGCAGCACTTTGGTATCGCCCGTAAACAGATCCAACTCAACTTCTGCAGCGGCAGCACCCCAGGCAAAGTAATGGAACGGCTTGCCCTTCAGCTTTTCATGGTCATACTGCAGTCCGGGCGTCTGATAGAAACCCTGCGCGAATAGCG
>JAYTGM010000458.1:0-3715 GCA_043733425.1 Terriglobia bacterium | reverse complement strand
TGGAAGCTCTGGCCGCGGTTGCACAAACAATTGCCGCCGAAAATTATCTGGACCGCATCCTGCAAGCTATTTCGGAAATGGTGGCGGAAACACTGGATTCTGCCGTATGCTCCATCATGCTTGTGGATGAGGAGCGCCGCGAACTGGTAATCAGTGCGGCCCGTTGCTCCTCTCCGGATTACCTGCACAAGATGCCCATTAAGATTGAAGATTCCCTGATCGGCCGGGTGATTCGCGAAGGCCGCCACATTGTTATTCCGAATGTGCTGGAAGAGAAGCAATTCCGCTATCCCGAATTGGCGCGGAAAACAGGTTTGGTTTCCCTGCTCTCCGTTCCTCTTCATTCGCGCGACAAAGTGATTGGGACGATCAATATCTACACGAAAGAGCAGCGCCCCTTCACGGAAGATGAAATCGGTTTCGTCAAAGTGGTAGCCGGGCAAGCCGCCATTTCCATCGAAAACGCCCGCCTTATGTCGGAAACGCTCGAAATGAAGCGGACGCTTGAGACACGCAAGCTGGTGGAGCGCGCCAAAGGCATACTGCAAGCGAAGCACAGCCTGACCGAGGAAGAAGCTTATCTGCGGCTACGCAACGAAAGCCGCCGCCTGCGACGGCCCATGCGCGATTTAGCCGAAGCCGTGATTCTGGCCGACGACATGAACAAGAAATCTACGGATAAGCCGGCCCCGACGCTTGAATTCGATCCGGACGTTCAGTAGTGATCTTCTCAACTGAAGCTTTAAACTGAAAGATTGCGCCCGTTCGTCCCGATCGTTAGCAACCCTCACGCGCTCACGATTCTTGGTAACTTTTGGCCCCGTGACCTGGATTTCAGAGATTACCCTTCCACGCGCCAACTCTACCGGACCGAGCCCGACGTACAGGTCCGTGTTGACACCCAAACTGCAAAAGATCCCCAAGCTGAGCTGATTCTGGTTCACGGCCTAGAGGGCGCCGCTGACGCGGGGTATATGCGCACTCTGGCCCATCGCGCGCTGACCCAAAATTTCAATACCCATCGGTTCAACATGCGTACATGCGGCGGAACCGAGCACCTGTGCACCACGCTCTATCATGGCGGGCTCACCAGCGATCTTCTTTCCTATTTGCGCAGCACGAAACGCAATCTGCCCATCTTTCTTGTCGGGTTCTCTTTAGGCGGTAACGTGGTGCTCAAACTCGCCGGAGAACTTGGCCGTTCCGGCCCCGAATTGCTGTCCGGTGTTTGCGCAGTTTCAGCCCCGATCGATCTCGCGATGGCCGCCCGCCGCATCAACGCGCCGGTTAATTTTCTCTATCAGCGCCGTTTCGTGACGCGGATGCATGCCCGCCTTGCCGCGACTGGCCGCTACGGCGCAGCCACGCTGAAACCGCTCCGCACTCTTTACGATATCGACGATAAAATTACGGCTCCCTCATTCGGTTTTGGCAATGCCGACGGGTATTACAGCACCCAATCTTCAAACCGGCTGCTGGCCCAAATCCGTGTTCCCACTCTTCTGATTGCCGCTCAGGACGACCCGCTGATCCCTTTCGAGATGTATCGCGCTGCCGCCCCAGAGTTGAACCCGCTGATTCAGACTCTGTTTCCAAAACACGGCGGCCACCTAGGCTTTATTGCGCGTCAAAAGCCACGATTTTGGGCCGACGAAACTATCCTCGAATGGGCGCGGATCCATGGCCGCTAAACTGTTTACAAGCATTTAACATGCAATTGGCAACCGCCGGGCTGCCCACACGTTACAGTACATATTCGCCAATGGGAACCCAGGCATTCGCACTCGATTTCGATACCCAGCTTATGTCCGCCGCACAGCGGGGCGACGATTCCAGTTTTAGCCTTTTAGTGGACCGCCACCGTACTCAGCTCGTCCAGCATCTGAGCCGCATGGTGCAGAATCCGGCCGTCGCCGAGGAACTTGCGCAAGATGTATTCCTGCGGGTGCACCGCTCGCGCCACTCCTGGACGCCGTCCGCCAAATTCACAACGTGGCTTTTCCGAATTTCCACCAACGTGGCCTACAATCACTTCCGTGACCAGCGGCACCACAACCGGAATGTCAGTTTGGACCGGGAAATTGCCCCAGGTGTGCGCAAGCGCGATTTCACGGAACCCGCCGCTTCTGTTGAGCATTCATTGGTTCATGATGTGCGTGTACAGCAAATCCGCCGAGCTATCGCGACACTGCCCTGGAAACAGCGCAGTGCCGTACTTATGCACAAGTATGAAGAGATGGACTACGTGCAGATTGCGGAAGCATTGGAATGCACGCCGTCCGCTGTAAAGGCGCTTATGTTCCGCGCTTACGAAAGCCTGCGAGAGCAACTCGCACACCTTGAGAAGTAGCCCGCGGGAACCGGTCGGCGTAACCGAGGCGGAAACATCTGGTAAACCTAGTGTGGGTAAACCCATGTCGCCCCGCCGTTCCCTGCGGCCAGTTTTACTGGTCATCGCGCTAATCTGCGCTTTAGTGCTGCTTGCCGTGCTGCAATACCGTTGGAGCGGACAGGTGAGTGAAGCGGAGCGCTTGCGGATGCAGAGCAGCCTGCAGCTTGCTGTGGACCAGTTTCGGCGGGAGTTTTCGCGTGATTTACTCGCGCTTGGCACCGGACTTCAGGAGAATTCGGAAAGCGAAGACACAGCGGATTGGAGCGCGCTGGCGCAAACTCAGAGCGAATGGCTCGCCTCTGTACCCGCCTCTCACCTGATTTCCGCCGTCTACCTGCTGTCCCCGGACGGCCGGCTTCTCCGGCTCAACCCTTCGCAATCTAAATACGTGGAAAGCAAAATACCCGCGGAGCTGGAACAAGTCGTCGCGCGTTTGACTGGTGGGTTCGACGACCGGCGTCCCGGTTTTCCAAGGAATTCCGCATGGATCATGGACGGCCAGGCACCCCTTCTGATACACGCGCTGAGTATCTTCACAGGCGGTGACCCAGAGCACGATCGGCCGCCCGAACCTGGGCCCCCCCGCGATCGCCGAATGGGGTTTCAGTTGTTAGTGTTGAATCGCGATACGCTTGCGAAGAAATTCTTGCCGGAACTGGCAGCGCGCCATTTCGCCAATTCTGATGGAAGCTTCCTTTACCAAGCTCAAATCTACGTAGCTGGTGAAGCCAACGCCCCCCTCTACAATTCTTGGGGCAGCCCGATCCTGAAAGCAGCCGACGCAGATTTGGACACTGAGCTGATTGAACCGCGCCCGCGCGGTGGCCCCGACCGAGGGCCGCGCGACCGGCCCAGATTCGGCTTCCGCGATTGGCGGCAAGGGCGTGCGCGCGACGGCAGTGGCGGGCCGAACCCGGAGCCGGGACGGGCATTTGGTGCTGCACCTTTCCTGATAAGCAATGGCAACTTTCCCTGGAAGCTCGCCGTCCGTCACAAAGCCGGAAGTGTGGCCGCCGCGGTGGAAACGCTGCGCTGGCGCAATCTTGCTGTCAGCTTCGCGGTCCTGCTGGTTTTAGGTGCCAGTATGGTAACTATTCTCAGCAACACGCAGCGTGCCCAACGGTTAGCCGAATTGCAGATGGAGTTCGTCGCCGGCGTTTCACATGAGCTTCGCACCCCGCTTGCGGTCATTTCCGCCGCCGCCGAAAATCTCACCGACGGCGTGGTTGAAGAGCAAACGCAAGTTAAGCAATATGGGTCTCTGATCCGCAATGAATCGCGGCGCCTTGCGGGCATGATGGAACAGATCCTGCAGTTTGCGGC
>JAYTGM010000457.1:0-9955 GCA_043733425.1 Terriglobia bacterium | reverse complement strand
TTGCAGAAACCATGAACGGAGAGAGCTTTTGCGAAGACATCAACAACACCCGCTTCGCAACGGAAGGCAATCCAGACTTTCTATAAAAGGAAAGAAGTGGTAGCGCTAACGAGAATCGAACTCGTATTTAAGCCTTGAGAGGGCTCTGTCCTAACCGTTAGACGATAGCGCCGCGACCAACGACGAGTATAGCTTACGACGCCGTTAGCGTAGCGTGGCCATGCACGCCGCAGTGTTTTTCAAGCCGTGTGCGCAGTTCCAACCGCGCGCGCAGTAAGCGACTCTTTGCCGCCGCAACAGAGATGCCGAGTTTTTTCGCAACTTCCGGCATGGGCAGCTCATTCACGTCCCGCAGCACAAACACATTACGCAGCAACGGTGGTATGCGCCGAATCTCTTTCTGAAGCAATCCACGGATCTCTTTGCTTCCCACTTCCGATTCCGGTCCACGCCCGCCATCCACCAATTCCAGTGTGCCGCGCTCTTCGCCGATCAACGTGTCGTCAAGGAATAGAAAACGCACCCGCCGCGTTTGCCGCAGCCGCATCAAGCACTGATTCACAACGATGCGCGTCATCCAAGTGGAAAACTTTGAATCCAATTGAAACTGGCCGATGTGCTGAAATGCTTTCCAAAAAGCGTTTTGCACTTCATCTTCGGCTTCCTGCCGCTCCTTCAATATGGAGAGCGCCAGCTTGAATGCCGACGATGCATTGCGGCGCATCAATTCCGCAAAAGCATCCTCTCTCCCATTCTGCGATAACCGAACTAACTCTTCGTCCGTACGTCCGACGATTTCAGGACTGCCGACTTGCTGCAACATGTCATTTGCTCCGAATTTCTTAAACCCAAACTCAGTATGCCTCCCGTTTTAAGCAAAACAGCATGTCCCCGTGATGTCGTTTCAGCACTGGTTCACAAACACTTGGCAATTTCAGTTCTGCTAATATGACTTTCAGTATGCCCGAAATACCGGACAATTCAGTACAAATGCTGCTGTCTTCCTACGATGTGGGTCAGAAACTTAGGACACTCCGGCTGCGTAAGAAAATTGCGCTGGTGGATCTTGGTCGCCATACCGGACTTTCTGCTTCCATGCTGTCGCAATTGGAAACTGGCAAGATGGTTCCGACTTTACCCACGCTCGCCCGGATTGCTATGGTTTTCGACGTGGGTCTGGAGCATTTCTTCGACGACCGCAGGCGCAAGCGAACGTTTTCGATTGTGCGCTCCGACGAACGTATGAAATTTCCCGAGCGCGCCGATCTGCAGACCCCTGCTTACTTTTTCGAGTGCCTCGCTTTCTCGACCCAGGGAAAGGAAATGCAGGCCTACCTGGCTGAGTTCCCTAAGCGGAACACGGAAGAAGTAATCGAACACTTCCACCAGGGAGCAGAGTTCCTTTATATGCTGGAAGGGTCAATTGCGATCCGCTACGAACAGGAAGACCATGTACTGCGCGCCGGAGACAGCGTTTATTTTGAAGGTGCGGAGCCGCATAGCTATCGGGGCCTGGGCAAAACAGGCGGTACCGCGGTGGTGGTCACCACGGAGCCGCGCGAATAACTTAGTCCTTTTATTACTGGCGGCAGGTTTGCCGACTGGCGCGGCGGAGAAGTGGTTTCTAACGTCCACGGGATCGCTAGAACTGGTGAGCAACGTTCCGGTGCGTGCCTCCTTGGATACCTTCGGGCAAGTGGAGCAGTTACGCTATGCCATTGGCGAACTCATCGGCAATCCGGAAATCAAGTTTCTGCCAAGCTTGCGTGTGCTGATTCAGAAAGAGACGAATCTGCCGCCGGTGCTGAGGCAAGGCAGATCGCGGCTCACGCTCCCATTAACCGCGGGCGTGGCGGTAACTCCCGCTATTTTTCAAGCACTCGCCAAACAGTTGCTTGATCATGGGACTTCGCGCTTACCGCAGGATTTTTCGGAAGGCCTGACAACTCTCCTCTCTACTGTTGAGATTCACGGGGCTCACGTGATTGTGGGCGCGCCCCCGCTAGCTTCGCAGCGCACTCTTGCCTGGGCGCGGGTGCATATGCTGGCGACACAACCGGCTTATTACGGAAAGCTCCGCATCATTCTGTTCAATCTGCAGAAGGGCGTAGCGGAGAACCCTGCGTTTCGAAATGCAACCGGCAAGAGCGCCGCCGAGTTTTCCGCCGAAGCCGAACGTTATTTGAAGGCAGGCCAGTTCACCACGGCAGACGCACCCAGCAGGACACTCAATGTGCAACGCGACCTGAAGCTGGTCACCCTGAACGAGGAAGATGGCCGGTTGGCGGTTGCCGATTTACTGGACACACGCTCCGAAGCGGCATACCGGGCAATGGTGGATCGCAAGAGCCACCTGGCGGAAGCGTATGGTGGGTTAGGGCAGCTTGCCTTGCAACGGAATGACCGTGCCGCTGCGCTCGATAACTTTTCGCGCGCCGTGGAGCTGGAAAGTAAAGATGCCTCTCTTTGGACTGCATATGCCCAAGTAGAGACAGACCGCGTGAAGGCGGGCGATGCGATTGCGCGCGCACTGGAACTTGACCCCGAAAATGCTGAGGCGCATTACCTTTTGGGCGTTCGAAAAAACGACCCTGTACAGTTTGAACTTGCCACCATGTTCGCCCCGCAAAACGCGGCGTACTGGGACGCGCTGGCCACCGCTTATCTGGATCAGAACCGGTTCGCCGATGCAGCGAGAGCCTGGAGAGCTGCCGAACAGAACGCGCCCGATGCTGTTATGCGAGAGCGCATGCGTAAAGCCTGGACCAGCATGGAGGGCAAGCGGCTCGATTTCGAAACTGCCGAGCGGCGCGGCCGTGAAGAAGATCAGCGCCTTAAGATTGCGCAGTTGAAAGCGAAATCCGTTGCGGAATTGCATGCCGCTGAAGCACGCATCAACGGTGCAGCCCCATTGAAAGACGGGCCAGCCCCTGTTCCGTGGGATGAGGTGATGCCCGTGGAATTAAAGGGCACGCTGAAGAAGGTGGAGTGCCTGGGCGCGCGTACGCGCGTAACAATAGCGGCGGTGGATGGTTCGTCAGTCGCTTTGATGGTGAAATCACGCAAAGGGTTGGTCTGCGGGTCCACGCCGAACCGCGCCATCAGTACGGAGTATCTGAAACGCCCCGATGAAAAGCTGGGCACCGCGGGCGAGATCGAGAAGCTCCCTTGATTCAAAGCGTACTCCGCGCTCTTGGTAAAAAGGGGGGCCGTGTGACGGTGGTCTTCGCGGCAACGCGGGCCTCCGCGGACGCGCAGGTATCGTACCTGCGGGCCAACCTGGATTTGCCGGTATGGCTCTTTTGCGCGGCCGCTCCGTCGCCTGAAATTGCAGCGCAGTGTGATCGCGTCGTAATTGCTTTGTCCGCCACCGCGCTCTGGTGGCAAGCGCAACGTGAACTCTGGCCGCATCAGGTGGCTCTGGCGCTCACGGAATGGAACGGTTCAAAGGGTTTCTGGCTGCTAAAACTGGCTCCATTCACAATCCCGTTCTTCCGGGTACTGATCCGCAATCAGGACGGCGGCTATTTTCCCGGTACTCCCCGTATGGTGGGCCTGTACGCGCGCCTGAAGTTGCGGGCGCTCTTCGAAAGCAGCGGCGTACGCGCAAGGGAGTTGGCATTTGGGTCTGCGTTGTGGGTCTTCGCGTTTATCGCGCAGTGGTTTTCACCGTTATCGCGGTTTGTTTTTTGCCGGATTCGCGGCACCAGCCGCGCACACACAGAAGCGAATCCGCAAGGCGAAGGTTTCGCGATTGTTCGCTACAAAGGACGCGAGTGGGACGCTCATGCGATTCAAGAAGTTCTGCGGCATTCCGGCGCCCGTTACATCTTGTTCCAAAGTGAAGGAGACCGGTCGGACGCCGCGGAACTCACCGCACTGTTCGAAGATGCAACCACATTCGTTGTGGCGCGCCAGTATGCTGTGCGCGCCTGGCGCAAACTACTGTTCGCCACGGCGCCCTTTCGCGCGCTGCAACCGGGAGAAGCGTGCCGGGTGCATGCGCCGGTTTCAGCGGCCATGCTTGTGGATGCGGCAAAGCTGCGGGCTCTAAGCTTCCCCGCTCTCTCTTCTTACGGATCCAATTGGTACGTGCTGTTTCATCAGGCGGCAGCCGCCGGTTGGAACAGCTATTCAGTAGGGGGCACCCAGAAGGTAACAGAACTGGCGGCGGTTCCCTTCGATGAAGCCGAATTTGTGAAGACCTTGCTCGCAGAGCCCGGGCTTCGGGCTCTCACCCCACAAGCACCGGCCCTTACGCGCGGCAACATCTCTCAATCCATCGACGCTGGCCCAGGGTTCCGCGCGCTGCCAAGAGTGCTTGTGGTCTCTCCCTATCTTCCGTTCCCTCTGTCACATGGCGGAGCAGTGCGCATCTGGAACTTGTGCCGCGCTCTTTCTGGCCGCGTTGACTTTGTCCTGATTTGCTTTCGCGAACAATCCGATCATGTGCAATATGGCAAGCTTCACGAAGTGTTCCGCGAAGTGTACGTCGTCGATATCGATGAAAAGCACAATGATCGCGATCTTCCCAAGCAAGTGAGCGAATACGAATCGTCCACCATGCGGGAACTGATCGGCTCGCTTTGCCGTAAGCTTCGGTTCGATATTGTGCAATTGGAGTATACGCAGATGGCTGGCTACAGGGAAGCCGCCGCCGGCTTGCCCGCGATTCTGGTGGAGCACGATCTTACTTTCACCCTGTACCAGCAACTGGGCGACCGCGAATACGAGCGCTGGCTGCAATTCGAACGCGGGCACCTGCAAGCGTTCCCGGCGGTCTGGACCATGTCCGAACTTGACCGCAATCGCGCCATTGCGGAGGGCAGCCCGGAGCAGCGCACCTATGCGGTGCCCAACGGGGTTGACCTTGTCCGCTTTCGCTGTCCCGCGGCGGACCCTGCCTCACGGCGGGTGCTCTACGTCGGTTCATTCCGGCACTTGCCGAACTATCTGGCGTTCGAAGAACTGCGAACCCGCATCATGCCCGCCGTCTGGATCAAGTTCCCAGGCGCGGCCTTGGACGTGGTCGCCGGGCCGAAGCATACGGAACACTGGCCGGGACCGCGCGAGCTGGATCCGCGCATCGCAGTGCACGGCTTCGTGGAAGACCTTTTGCCGCTTTACACTTCCGCAGCCGTGGTGGTGGTGCCGCTTCCCGTATCGGCCGGCACCAATATCAAGCTGATGGAAGCGCTCTCCTGCGGCCGCGCCATCGTGACCACGCCCGTGGGCTGCGCGGGCCTGGAACTGGTAGATGGCCGCGACGTGCTGATCCGTGAACTAGGGGCTGCGTTCTCAGAAGGTGTATGCGATTTGCTGGCCAACGAACCCTTGCGGCTCGCACTGGCAGCAAGCGGAATGGCACAAGCGCAACAGCGCTTCAGTTGGGAATCCATAGCTGACGAAGCATACGCGTCCTATGGTGAGATCAGTCCTTCGTGGCCGTCTTTGCATCCGTCTTCGCTGCGGTTTTCGCGGCCGTCTTCGCACCTAGGGCTCCGCCAGCAGTCCCCGCCAGAGTAAAAATGAAAAACATCGCCAAAAGCAGAAAGATAACGCCCGTTGCAAGCGCATACGGGCTTTCTAAAAATCCGGAAGCGCGCGCGTAGCTTGCGGGGTCGCGCAACTTGAGCGTGCTGAGTTGTTGCTGATACGTCGCTTTGAATTCGGTAACGCTGG
Organism: Terriglobia bacterium; assembly: GCA_043733425.1. GTDB lineage: Bacteria > Acidobacteriota > Terriglobia > Bryobacterales > Bryobacteraceae > JALYXI01. The sequence goes on along the minus strand of JAYTGM010000457.1, from coordinate 4,273 downwards.
CGACAAAGCTGAGTGTGAAAAAGACGATTACAATCACGGCGTTGAGCATGCCCGTGATCCAGCCCATTCTGGCTCCACTTCGTACACTCAGCACTTGGCCCGTACGCCTTCGGTACAACACCACGGCACCGAAACCGGCTAGCGCGGACCAAAGCACGAACAACGAATCCACGCGGGGCAAGGCGTCCAGCATGGAGGCTACGCTTGCTGCCAGAAAGCCCACCCGCACTGCCATCGCATTGCTGAAGCTAATTGGCTGAGCGGATGCCTTCGCGATTACAACAGGAGCGGCTTCGGTGATTTGCGATTCTGCGGGTTCGTCAGGTTCGGGTATAAGAAGTTCGCGCGTCGCCTTCCCGCATCGGTGGCAAAACGACGCATCTTCCATCAGAACTGTTCCGCAACTGCAGGTACCTGTCACACCTTAGTTTAAGCCCCACTACAATGAACCTGTGACACGCCTTGAAGAACTGCGCAACCGCCATCAGGCCGCCGAAGAAGGGGGCGGGCGGGAGCGCCGGGAACGCCAGCACCGCGAAGGTAAACTTTCCGCCCGGGAACGCATCGATTTGCTGCTGGATGAAGGTACGTTTGAAGAGCTGGACAAACTGGTCACGCACCGTTCACGCAACTTCGGTCTGGCCGATCAGGTGATTCCTGGCGACGGGCTGGTTACCGGGTACGGCCAAGTAGAAGGGCGGCTGGTCTTTACCTTCGCGCAGGATTTTACGGTGCTGGGCGGATCGCTTTCGGAAAGCAACGCGCAGAAGATTTGCAAGGTGATGGATCTTGCTCTGAAGACGGGCGCACCCGTGATTGGCTTGAACGATTCCGGCGGCGCGCGCATTCAGGAAGGCGTGGTAAGCCTGGCCGGCTATGCCGATATCTTCTTGCGAAACACGCTTTCAAGCGGCGTGATTCCGCAGATTTCCGCCATCATGGGGCCGTGCGCGGGCGGCGCGGTGTACTCGCCGGCGATTACGGATTTTGTGTTCATGGTGGACCAGACCAGCTACATGTTCGTGACCGGTCCCGATGTGCTGAAGACGGTTACGCATGAAGATGTGACGAAGGAAAAGCTGGGCGGTGCGGACACGCACAACTCCATCAGCGGCGTAGGCCATTTCAAAGCAGCGACGGATACCGAGTGCATCCAGATGATTCGCGAACTCTTGAGCTTTCTTCCTTTGAACAATCGTGAAGACCCGCCGCGCCGCGTGACCACGGACCCGGCTTCGCGTGCCGATTCAGCCCTTGACACGCTGGTTCCCGCGGAGCCGAATATTCCGTATGACATGAAAGACCTGATCCGCCACGTGGTGGATGACGGCTATCTGTTCGAGGTGCAGGAACACTTTGCGGCGAACATCGTGATAGGCTTCGCGCGCATGGACGGAAGGCCTGTAGGGATTGTGGCGAACCAGCCTGCACACCTGGCCGGGTGTCTCGATATCGATAGCTCCGTGAAAGGCGCGCGCTTCGTCCGCTTCTGCGACGCGTTCAATATCCCGATCCTGACATTTGAAGACGTGCCCGGATTTCTGCCCGGCACGGCGCAAGAGTTCGGCGGCATCATCCGGCATGGCGCGAAGCTGCTTTATGCCTACGCGGAGGCGACTGTTCCAAAGATTACGATTGTGGTGCGCAAAGCCTACGGTGGCGCGTATTGCGTGATGGGTTCGAAGCATTTGCGGACAGATGTGAATCTTGCTTATCCCACCGCGGAGATCGCAGTAATGGGCGCTGAAGGCGCTGTGAACATTGTGTACCGGCGCGAGTTGGCCGAAGACCCCGGTGCGCGGCCCGCGATGGTGGAAGAGTTTCGCGGGAAGTTTGCGAACCCGTTCATCAGCGCCGAACGCGGCTACCTGGACGACATCATTGAACCGCATGAGACGCGCCCCCGCATTATCCGCGCGCTTAAAATGCTGGAGAACAAGGTAGACACCATGCCGAAGAAGAAGCACGGGAACATTCCGCTTTAAGCCTTGCAGATCTTATAGGAGTTAAAAAAAGCTGCATGCTTGGCCAGGATTTCCTGCTTCTTAACGGGGTCCGGCTCCAAGGACCATACTCCGGTCTCGTGGGTTCCTCCCAGCAGAATACCGTCAGAGCGGGGAAACATGTAAGTGTCGCCCGCCAGCACCGCGTATTGGATTTCCGGTTGCGGCAGCAGAAACGTGAGCTGCCCTTTCACCGGCACCAGTTCTTCGTCCTGAAATAGCACTTTCGATCCCAGGCCGGTGCAATTGAAGACCAGCTTTTCAGGCAGCTGGCCAATTGCGGCGCGGTCTGGAAGTTCCCGGACTACGATCTTGCCACCCGCTACCATGAAGGCCTCCAGCATGGCTGCCAGGTAAATCGGCGGCTCAATCAGCAGCGTATCCAACTGGCGGGCTTGCTTGTATCCGGCGAACGGGTGCTCGTTAGGACCCAGGTCACGAAACTCCGGCATCATGGCCCGAAGAGGGCTATCGGTTCCGTGATAGCTGGTTTCCGGAAAGCCGTCGTTGCTGAGAAAATAGTTTCTCATCCAGCGAATGCCGAAACGCTGGGCGGGCAGGATCTGGTATCGCTTGTAGGCAAATTCCGAGGCGGCAAGGAACTGCTGGTTGTAGAGCGATGTCCGTTTGTCACGCTCAGAAATAGAGACGGGGAACCATTGGCCGCCGGCGACGTTCGATGTAGTTTCGGGCGGCAGAGCTTTTGAGTAAATGGTTACCGCGAATCCCGCTTCCTGCGCCAAGCGGGCGCTCGCGAGGCCGACTGCTCCGCAACCCAGAACAGCGACCGGGCCGGTGTGCCCCGGAAGACCCATATCGAAGGCAAGTTTAGACGTTCCCCATCACAGGGTGATGCCTCCTCCGCCGTGCCCATAGTTGTGGACGACAAGGGTATTGCCGATTTTTTCCGGGCGAACCACGAAGCCAGATGGGCGATAGGGGCGGAGGCCTGCTACCGTGCGGATCACGCGCGATTCTGATACGTGCACGGGAGGTAAACCGCAGGCCGAGCCGAGCAGCGAGAGATCGGGAGCAGTCCGGATAGGCTGCACTAGTGAGACGGGCCGCCGTGCTGCGGCACAACCCGTGAGTAAGCCGGATGATAGAGCGGCCGCGGCTGAGTTCCAGAGAAAAGCGCGTCTGTTCACTAATTTAAGTGCTCAATTATGACATCTGGCCAATGCATTTGCAGATATTCCGCAACCAGACGGCGATGGCAATGATGAGGCTTCTCTTCGCTACAGAGCAAACATGCATTATTAAGCGATTCACGGGAAATAGTGGATTCAATGCGCCGCGCTTTCATGAGCTCAAGAAACCGCGCTTCGTAAGTCTCCCAAGTGCATTGGCGCTTCTTATAGGGATCGAGAATCTCAGCCGTGGGGGCGAGTTCGAGCATGTGCACGTATTCCATGTTGCAGATGGCTTTCAGGAAAAAGCGAAGATCGTCTCGCTTGGCGAAAGCTGAAAGTTGCGAAGTGTTGTTGAGCCGCACATCTACCAGGCGGGTTGCGCCTGATTGTTGTAAATTGGTGAAAAACTGTTCAGCCGGCTTGCGTGTGAAGCCAGCCGTGAAAATCTTCATCCCGCCGTGAGAGCCAGTTCGGCAGGCTCGCCTTCATACGCGATGCGGAGTTCCTGGCGGTAATATGCTTCATCCAGAAGTTCTTCGGCAGAACGGAAGAGGTCGGCTTCAGGAACGCGGACCAGAGCAGCCAGGCGGCGCAATCCATCGGGGTGGATTTCAAGTGTGTAGACGGTCCGAGACACGTTTCAACTCTACTGTACCCGGCGGAAGGGGAGTGCGGCGCCTAATTAATAGCACCAGTTGCCGAGCGGTTCTCCTAAGCTGACGGTGAGAGACACTTGCGGAAACCGGTCGTTCGAACCGTAGCCGCTTGAGTATCCGGTGGCCCCTTGGTGGGGCATACGATTCGCTTGTACCTGCCCTGCATATCGACTTCGGGAATCCAGTTCTATATCCTCGTTACTTGAAGATTCTCATTTTTTCCGACATCCACGGGGATTGGAAAGCTCTGGAGCGGCACATGGCTGCCGAAGCCGATGTCTATGTATGCGCCGGTGATATAACCAACTTCGGACGCAAGATCGACGAAGCCGGTGAGGTGATGAAAGCTCGCGGCAGTAAAGTAAAAATCATTCCGGGGAACCATGAAACTGAGGAGCAGGTGGCGCGCTTTTGCGACCAGTTTGGCTTTGAAAATTTTCACGGCAAGGTGATCGATGTGGCCGGGCACAAGCTGGCCGGG
>JAYTGM010000456.1:0-3717 GCA_043733425.1 Terriglobia bacterium | reverse complement strand
TTGACCTTAGCCGCCGCTTTGCTGCTTAGGGCTTTGTCTTTGTACGGAACGTCAATAGTCTTACCCGCCTCTGTGGTGGCGAAGAACGCTTGCAGGCGATAAAAATCGCGCTGCGGAAACGGATCGTACTTGTGGTCGTGGCAGCGCGCGCATCCAACGGTAACACCCAGGAAGATAGAACTAGTTGCGGTGGTTACCTCGCTCAAATAATTCTGTCGGACATCGGCTGCTACCAGGTTGGAGCGATCCCATGGTGCAACTCGTAAGAACGCAGTTGGGATCAGGCCTTGCTTATCTGGTTGATAGTTATTACGCGTCTTGCTCTGCTCGTCAGCGCCTGCTAGCTGTTGGATGACAAAACGGTCATACGGCATGTTGGAGTTAAACGCGTCGATCACCCAGTCGCGATAGCGCCAGACATTCCCGATTGCGCCGTCGCCCTCCAGCCCGCTGGTCTCGCCGTAGCGGGCAAGATCGAGCCAATGCCGGCCCCAGCGCTCGCCATAGCGCGGATCGGCGAGCAGCCGGTCCACTAGTTTCTCGTAAGAATCCGGGGCCGTATCCGCCAAGAAGCTCTGCAGCTCTTCAGGGCTCGGCGGAACACCGACGACGTCCAAGAACACGCGTCGAGCAAGCACTCGTTTCGCCGCATGTGGTGCCGGCTCAAGCTTCTGCCGCTCTAGCTTACTAACAACAAAATTATCGATCGGATTCCGCACCCAGGATGTATTCGTCACCTGGGGAGGAACTTGCCGTGCAGGCTTCTGATAAGGCCAGCGCCACTCCGTCGACGGCGCCGCGTCCTTAGCGGACGGAAGGGACCGTATCCACTCTTCCACCTGCGCGATGTCCCCACCGGGAAGGTCGCGGCCAAGGGGCATCCGGGGAGCGAGTTCCCCCTTCAGCATTTTGACCAGAGGGCTGGTTTCGGGGTGCCCGGCAATAACAGCCCGGCCATTCTTGCTACCCCCCTTAATCACTGAATCGAGCGAAGCTACGGAGAACCCGCTGCTGTGAACCTCACTCGAATGACAGGTAGCGCAGTTCTTTTGAAACAGCTCCAGCACGTTCGGCGCGGCAAACGAAGGCGAAGCGGCGAAAAAGAGTGCCAAAAGTCCTAGGTGCCAGCGAGTGATTCCAATCGGCTCGCTCATCCTTCGTCGCCCGGCCATTTCGCTCCTAAAAAAGTATTTTCAATCCTATCTGAACTTGGCGCGGATTGTTTTCCTGGCTGGTGACTACTCCGAAAGTGGGGGTGTTCAGAACCGTTCCTGGATTTCCGAATAGTGGTGTGTTGGTGAGGTTAAATGCTTCGCCCCGCAACTGCGCGCCAATCCGTTCCGTGATGCGGAAGCTCTTGAACAGAGAAAAGTCGAGGTTTTTGGCATTGGCGTTCCGCAATTGGGCTGTGCTTCGCGCCATGTTCCCGAATGTGAAATTCTTCGGCTGCGTAAACTGCGAGGTATCGAACCACCGGTCAATCGTCCGATTGCTTCCCAGATTGGCGCTGATCCCGGTTGTGTCCGGCGTTTGTGCTCCGCCGAAAGAATTGCTTGTATTCTGGGCCGTTGAAAACCGCAAAGGCTGTCCTTCGGATAACGTCAGGATGCCGTTGACCTGCCACTGCCCCAAAACAATGTCTACGAAGTTATTCCAACTGCTGCCCAGCATCTTGCCGCGGCCAATCGGCAACTCATAGGTCAAGTTCGTAACGAAGCGGTGCGGCTGATCGTATGACGAGATGCTGTAATCGCACTTGCGGCAATACCAGTTGCGGATGGCTCCGGTGCCATTCCAGAGCCCGTCCGCCCCATCGCTCATCGTCTTTGAGAACGTGTAAGAAACGAGCAGGCTCAAACCCCGCGAGTAGCGCTTTTCGAATCGCGTTTGGAGCGCATGGTAGTTAGAGTTGCTCCACCCGGCGTTCGTGGCGCTAACGCCGTTCCATAGCGGATACGGACGCAGCAACTGGCCCCGCTGGACGGTAGGTTGCGCCAGCGCGCCCACCTTGACGATTCCATAAAATGGGTTGGGAACCAGTTCCAGAAGCGAGTTCCCCAGCAAAAGCTGTTCCGGCCGCAACTGGTCGAGTTGCGACGTAAGCGCCAGGTGCGTTCCCTTGTTGCCGGCATATGCCACTTCGAGGAGCATGTCGCGGCCCAGGCTGCGCTGGATATTTACGTTCCATTGCTGGTTGTAAACCGGCTGCAGCGTATCGGGAAGCGCGCCGCTCAGACCCAGTCCGATTTGTGAAAGGAGCCCGTCTTTCGCTCCGTTCGAGAAATTGTATCCGTTCGGGAACGGGTTGCTCAGTGAGTTCTTCACCGTGATGCCGTCAAGCGTCGCAAGCCATGGAGTGCTCGATTGAAATGCATTGCTGGTATACGCGGAATTAGCGGCGTAGGAAGGCAATCCATAGAACACGCCGTAGCCTGTCCGAATCACCGTTTTGGCATCGATTTCATACACTAGGCCGATTCGTGGATTGATTTGGCGCGGCGACGTGTCCCGGATCGCGCGGCGTCCCAGGCTTCCGCCGGCAAAGAGATACCCGCCGCGCAGATCCATGCTGACCAGGTCGCTTACCGGATTCTTCACTCCCAAATCGATGGCGGCCAAATTGTTGTACCGTTCCGTGACGCCGTGTTCAAAATCCCATCGCAAACCGACGTTCAAAGCCAGCCTGCGCGTCACTTTGTAGTCATCCTGAATATAAGCGGCGAAATACTTATTGGCATTCGCGGGACGAATCTGGTGCGTAATGCTGCCGCCCCCTGACGAACTTGCCCCGTTGCTGCCCGCGCCCAGAAGGAACGAAGCGTAACCCACGCCGCCCGTCGCCGTGGAAGCGCGCGGATCCGGTCCTTGCGTCATCACGCGTTCAAAGTTGAATGTGCCGCTCGGCGTTCCGAGTTGACCATAGTTCACCATATTGAAGCGCGCGTCTAGACCGTACCGCAGGCTATGTTTCCCGGAGACTTTCGAAAGGGTAGCGACCAGGCTGTGCGTTGCGTCTCCCATCAGGTAAACATCGCCGCCATTCGGACCGAGTTGCGTGTAGTCCTGAATCGTTACTGTCGGGAACACCGGCTGATTCGAAATCGCATCGATCGAGGCAGGAAGTCCCAGGGTAGAAACCTGGAAGCCTTTGCTCCAGGGATAACGGTTTCCGCTGACCCGTCCAAAACCGTAGCGGATGTTCAGAACGGTCGTGTTGTTGAGGGTGTTTACATAATCGAACGCCGCGTTCTGCAATCTCTGGTTCATCGGATCGCAGCAGCCCGGGTCGGCGATGTTACCCCAGTAATTCGGCTTTGAGTAGACGCTATCCATGAAGGTATACCGCCCGAAAATGCGCTGTCGATCGTTGAACACGTGGTCGATCTTCATCTCCACGCGATCTTGCGGCTGAGGATATGCGGATTGCGCCGCGAAATTATTTTGATGCGAGAAAGGCAATCCCGGATTATTCGGTGCCGGGTAGTATTGCTGGGCTTTCAATGCTACCGGGTCCAAGCGATTCGTAGGAATCCTGTTCCCCGGAAAGGGTGAACGGATATAACTACCTGGCTTGTTCGGGTCTGGAAGCGTGGTAAGCGGATCGTAGATCAGCTTTAGCTGTCCTTGAGCGTTGTAGGTCTGGCTGAAATCCCCCTGGCGCTCCAGAGCGCTCGGTACCGTTTGAAGGGCAGGGCTGGCCGCCAAAATTCTTTGTCC
>JAYTGM010000455.1:0-3730 GCA_043733425.1 Terriglobia bacterium | reverse complement strand
AGTGCCGCTTCCAGAATAGCCGCCCTAAGTCTGCATCGATGGAATAGAGGTTGTCGTTTGCGCCCGCGATGAAGACCAATTCTTTAATGCCTCGGTGGGTGAAAATCGGCCCCAGGACCACAGGTGCGGTGACTCGCTCCTCAAAGCTGAACTTCCACAAGAGCTTCAGATTCGCGGCAGTGACTGCTGACAACTCCTTCTCAGCAGGTTGTGAGCGGGTGTGTTTGGGGTCGGCGGAGGCGCTGAGCCAGTCGGCTGCGGCCAGCGTACAAGCCAGAAGAACGGAAAGCATCAACTCCAGTTTATGGTCTCGTAGCGATCAATGACAAAGACGTAGAAGAATGTACCCAGCACGGCGAAGATAGCGCACACCACGAACGCGTAGTAGAACTCGCCGGTCTCACGCACCACCCACCCGGTAAACCAAGGTGCCAGGATGCCGGGGATGTTGCCCACGGCGTTCGCAAGGCCAGTCCATTTGCCGGCCGCAAGTGGTCCGGCAAGTGTCTGCGCCAGTGCCCAATGGTTGGAACTGAAAAAGCCGAACGCGAAGCAACCAAGACTCAGCAGCACCAGGGAGATAGTCTGGTCTTTCACCATCGCGGCCGGCAGGATGAGCGTTGAGAACAGAAGGCCGCCCGCAATGAACGCTTTGCGAACGCGAACCGGCTGTCCCCCTCGCGAAATGCACCGGTCGGCCAACAAGCCGCCGAACGAGGATGCCAGAGCTACGGCCCAGTAGGGCAGGGAACCGAGTAAAGCCATTTGCTTCGGAGTATAGTGGCGCTCAGTCACAAAATAAGACGGCAGCCACAGCACAATGAAATACCAAACGTAGTTGGCGCAGAGCAGACCCAGATAGTTGCCCCACGCCGCGCGCAAACTCAAAATCCGTTTCAGGCTGGGCGTGGGCAGTTTGTCTTTGAGTTCCACAATCTGGTCTTTCGGAGCCCAGATAAACCATGGCACCAGCCAAAGCAGACTTGCGAAGCCCATGCCCCAAAAGAAGACTCTCCAACCCAGTTCGGCCATAAACAGGCCGCCTAGCAAAACTCCGATAGCGGGCCCTAGTTTCGACCCCGAATCGATCAACCCGTTGGCTAGCCCCCGGTGGTGCTCAGGGAAGTTGGCGGAAATAATCTTCGAGTAAGCCGGATACGCCACCGATTCACCCATGCCCAGAACAAGACGGAGCAGCAACAACTCAGACGCCGTGGAGATTGAACCAGTAATCAGCGTCGCGACCGACCACACGAAGAAACCCGTCGCGTAGACGTGATTCACGTTGAAGCGGTCCACCAGCCAGCCCGAAACAATCTGCATGGGCGCGTAGGTCCAGAAGAATGCGGAGAGCAGTTTTCCGAACTCGTAAGGATCAAGTTTGAGGTCGCTCCTGAGTAACGGGCCGGCGATCCCCAAGCTGCCGCGGTCGATATAGTTGATGCAGACCGAGAGCACAAGCAGCGAAAGGAAGATCCACTGCGGTCTCGTCATGCGGCGTGGCGGATGAGTGAGGTGGGGTGCGGCAGTTGCCATGCGAGTAGCGCCATCTTATCATTCAACTTGCCTGTTTCCCGTTTGCGCTGGTTTGCGGTCAGCGCCTTTGTCCTTTCCTCCTCGCTGAACTATCTGGACCGCAGCTTACTGGCAGCGCTGGCACCCGCGATCAAAAACGAGTTCCGGATCGATGACGAGGGCTTCGGATATCTGGTGGCCGCGTTTTCACTCGCGTATGCGCTGAGCTCTCCCTTGACCGGAATTGCTCTTGACCGATTCGGGTTAAACCGCGTAAGCATGCTGCTGGTAGGTTTCTGGAGCGCGGTAAGCGCTGTGACGGGCATGACGCGGAACTTTGCGCAGTTGGTGGCGTGCCGTATTGCGTTGGGGCTTGGCGAATCGGGAGGCATACCCGCTGTCGCCAAAATGGGTGCTGTATATCTTCCTCCAGATCAGCGGGCGCTTGGCTCAGCCTTAGGGCAAGTTGGCTTGACCATCGGCGGCATGCTGGCGCCCATCCTGGGGGTTGGGTTAGCTGTGCGATACGGATGGCGCTTTCCATTCCTGATCACAGGGCTGCTTGGGTTTGCCTGGCTGCCCCTATGGTGGTATGTTTCGAGGCGTATTCCACCTCAAACGCAAGCCAGCCGGAAACTTGATTCTGACGGACCCCTGGACCGAAGACTGATTTTGTTGGTTGCCGCAAACGTGATGTGGATGGGAATTTATTCGCTATGGACTAACTGGACCACCCTGTACCTGGAGCGGGTCCACCACCTGACCTTGGGACAAACGGTAACTTACGCGTGGATTCCGCCACTTGCTTCAAATTTGGGAGGATTCTTAGGCGGGTGGCTGGCACTACGTTGGATTCGCAAAGGCGAGGCCCCAGTATCCGCGCGGGTACGTGTAATCTTACTAAGCGCTTTGGGCGGCCTTTTCAACTTAGTGGTCCCTCTAGCGCCCGGTCCAGGTTGGGGGATTGCCGCGATCTCGCTCAGCTACTTCTGGACGCTGGCAGGCAGCGTAAATGTCTACACAATTCCAGTGGATTTGTACGGCTCAGCACGCGCGGGCAGGGCCATTTCGGCGTTGGTATTTGCTTATGGACTATTACAAACAATCATCTCGCCACTAATCGGAAAGGTTGTTCAAACCTCGGGTTATGGTCCGGTATGTTGGATGGTCGCGTTGCCCCCGCTTGCCGCTTGGGCTCTTTTAAGATTCGGACTGCCTAAATCAAATTTCCTTCCCAGAAGTACTTAGTATCAGTCTGCCGTGTTTTACGCCTTTGGTGCTGATGAGCTTATCGGCAATCGCTTGCACGGCGCTGGCTTTGCCCTTCACGATTACCACTTCCAGGCAGTTATCGTGATCCAGATGAACATGAAGCGTGGAGAGAATCTGTTCGTGATGATCATGCTGAAGATCGTTCAATTTCTCATTCAGCATCCGGACGTGGTGGTCATAGACCATGGTCACGGTGCCCACAACCTGACTGTCGGGTGATTCCCAGGATTTTTGCACCAATTCATCCCGGATCATGTCGCGGAACGCCTCGGAGCGGTTGGTGTAGCCGCGGGAAGAAATCAATTGATCGAATTTCCGCAACAATTCCGAATCAATCGCTACACCAATACGGCTGAGTTCACTCATGGAAGAAATTATACCCACGCACGACAAAGCCCGATTGAGGCGGTAACCTCATCGGGCTAAAGAATAAGAACGGGCTATGTATAAATACCGCTATTCCGCTTGGGCCGTATTTTTGCGATGTTCCGCCCAGCGCTTTTTCTGAGCCGCGGCGATTCGTTTACGAGCGTCCGGACTCAAAACTCGCTTTCGGCCATTAGCTGGCTTTCCCGCGGGCGCTGAAACTTCACTAGGACTACTGCTGCTTACCGGTGATAGGTTTTTAGAACCGCCTATCATGCTCCGAATTTCTCGGATTTTTGCATCGATTTCCGCTTTTTTGTGCTCATAACCTAATAGGGCATGAGTTAGCATATCTGTGTCTTGTTTTGCTTTGCCACGTGGCATTGGAAATCCTCCCTTGTTGACTGTAACATAATCATTGTTTGAGGCTAGTAATTCAGAGGGTAACTGCGGCGAAATTGTGGACGGACGAACTCTTTTGCGGGGCCATTTCCGCGGGCCTAGCAGTCTTCGTCGGAATTGCAAAAGGAGATACTCCGGGTGACGCGGATATCCTCGCCGCTAAGATAGCCAGTCT
>JAYTGM010000454.1:0-3733 GCA_043733425.1 Terriglobia bacterium | reverse complement strand
GGATTGGCTGACATCTTCCCCAAGCTCTATGGTGAATTGCTGAAACCACGAACAATTGCGCTGGAGTTGAATGGCTTAGGTACGCCGGAACCGGTAAGGCGCTGGATATCCCACCCGCCGCCGTGGCTACAGATCATCGCGCCTGCCTCAGCACCGCCGCTTGTCTCTTTGTCGCACCTCGATCCCAGCGAGTACGATGCCATTCTCCTCGCCATACAGACAATGCCTCTCGTGTACTCATGGACGACAGGGAAGGCTAGAGGAAGTTCGCCGGCTCGGCCTTTCCGCAACAGGCACCTTGAGAATTGTGGACCAGGCAGCTCTCCGTGGACTGATCGACCTTGCAGACGCGATCACTTGCCTTCGCCAGACCAACTTTCGCGTAAATCCAGCTTTGCTCGAGCGACTGCTGCGCACCCACGTTCCTCGATCGTAGTAATCAGCCTTCGCATTCCGGCGGGAAAATGTCCCACTACCCTTATGTCCGGTACCGGTTCCCGCGCCGATTGTCGCCTTGCTCGTCGAAATCAAAGGTTATGAGGACGATCAAACCAAAGCCAAACACAACGCGGCCTACAGATGGATCATCGCCGTCAATAATTGTGGTGAGTTGGGCCGCTGGAAGTTCCATGTCTGCCGTGATCCCCATTTACTCAAACACGAACTAAGCCACTTGGCCCAGTTGAGCTAACAGAAAGAACTTTAACCAGCGATCACCGAATCGCACTGGCTCTTTTTGGTATTTATCCTCTTCAACTTACACATTTTCTGGCCGAGCTATTCCGCAATCGCATGCTATGACTGAATTAGCCGGGCAGGCTCTGGCCAACGCAGTTCAAAGGGATCTTAGCTCCCAGCAAATATCAAAAATGAAGGAACGAACCCAACAAGTAGTTGAAAACAAACGAACTCCCCCAAATCGGAACCCAAGAACTAACCCAAGCAAACCGAAAATTAGCCCGCCAAATCCCAACAGCTACCCACCAGCTGGAACAAACCCAAGCCGCCCGAACGGCTGCATCTTGCGCCATTCCGAACTCCGTACAAAGCCGTCCCTTCTAGAAACTTGCGTTGACGAACAATCCGACCGCCATCCCAATGTCTAAGCCCTCTGGGCGATGATAAAAGATTAAATGCCCGAGAAAACTTACGATTTCAAAGCTGTCGAACTGAAGTGGGCCGCCGAGTGGGCGGACGGCAGTCTCTACCGTACCGAAGACAATTCCACTAAGCCAAAATATTACGTGCTGGAGATGCTGCCGTACCCCTCCGGCGCTCTCCACATCGGGCACATCCGCAATTATTCCATCGGTGATGCGCTCGCCCGGCACCAATGGATGCGCGGCTTCAACGTGCTCCATCCTATGGGCTGGGATGCGTTTGGCCTCCCCGCTGAAAACGCCGCCATCGCCAACAAAACTCCTCCCGCCGAATGGACGCGCATGAACATCGCGCGCATGAAAAAGACGCACAGCCGCTTCGCTTTCAGCTACGATTGGGACCGCGAAGTCACCACCTGCGATCCCGAATATTACCGCTGGAACCAGTGGTTCTTCCTCAAGATGCTGGAACGTGGCCTCGCCTATCGCAAGAAGGCGCTGGTCAATTGGTGTACGCTCTGCGCCACCGTTCTCGCCAACGAACAGGTGGTCGATGGCTGCTGCTGGCGTCACGAAACCACGCCCGTTGAACAGCGCGAACTCGCACAATGGTTCCTCAAAATCACCAACTACGCTGACCAGCTTCTCGATGATATGAAGCTGCTCGAAGGCGGCTGGCCGGATCGCGTGCTCGCCATGCAGCGCAACTGGATCGGCCGCTCCGAAGGCACCGAGGTCGATTTTCAAGTCTCCGATGCCGATCTGCCTCCCGTGCGCGTCTTCACCACGCGCGTCGATACCATCTATGGTGCAACCTGCCTGATCGTCGCGCCCGAACACGCGCTTGCGGGCGGCATCGCCGATGAACGCGCCAAAGCCATGATCGATGCCCGTGCTTCCCAAGGCATGGGCGAAGTCGAAAAAGAAGGCTATTTCACCGGCCATTACGCCATCAATCCCTTCAGCAAAGAGCGCGTCCCCATCTGGACCGGTAACTTTGTCCTGATGGGCTATGGCACCGGCGCGATCATGGCTGTCCCCGGCCACGATGAGCGCGATTTCGAATTTTGTGTCAAGTACAAACTCCCCATCCGTCCAGTCGTGCGTCCTGTTGACGGCGGCCTTGCCAGCACGGTCGGCATGACCCAGGCGTTTTGCGATTACGGCATCGTCGAAAACTCCGGCAAGTGGTCTGGCGAAACCAGCGCTGAAGCGCGGCGTCAGATGACCCGTTTCGCGGAAGAGCATGGCTTCGGAAAAGGTGCAATTACCTTCCGTTTGAAAGACTGGGGCATTTCCCGCCAGCGCTATTGGGGCACCCCCATCCCCGTCATTCACTGTCCGCTCGATGGTCCCGTCCCCGTTCCCGAAGCGGACCTGCCGGTACGCTTGCCGGAAAAGATCAACATCACCGGCCAGGGTCAATCGCCTCTCGAAAATGTTCCGGAGTTCGTCAACGTAACTTGCCCGAAATGCGGCGGCCCCGCGCGCCGCGAAACCGACACGATGGATACCTTTGTCGATTCTTCCTGGTACTTCTACCGCTATTGCGACGCGAAGAACTCAACCGCTCCGTTCGATTCCGCCAAGATCGCGCACTGGTTCCCCATCGATCAATACATCGGCGGTGTCGAGCATGCCATCCTGCATCTCATCTATTCGCGCTTCTGGACCAAGGTAATGCGCGATATCGGCGTCATCTCAAACGATGAGCCTGTCCGCAAGCTCTTCACGCAGGGCATGGTCATTCGCAATGGCGAAAAGATGTCAAAATCGCGCGGCAACGTAGTGCCTGCTGACGATGTTGCGGAACAGCACGGTGCCGATACGGCGCGACTCTTCGCCCTCTTCGCCGCGCCCCCTGAAAAAGATGTGGACTGGCGCGATTCCGGCATCGAAGGCATCTCGCGCTTCCTATCCCGCCTCTACCGCTTCGCCACCCGCAATACGCCGATGGAAAAGCCTGGCGATGGCTCGGCCGACGCCACCATCCTGCGCAAGCTGCACCAGACATTGCGTAAGATCACCGAAGATTTCGATTCACGTTGGCACTTCAATACCTCCATCGCTGCACTGATGGAGCTTCTGAATGATCTACACACAAACGAAGCGAACATCTCGCGCGGCACCATGGCTCAAGCCATCCGGATCGTCACACTGGTAATCGCTCCGTTTGCGCCTTACCTCGCGCAGGAACTCTGGGTCGAACAAGGCAATACCGGCCCCGTCTTCAAGCAGCCCTGGCCCATTTACGATGAAGCTCTCGCCCGTGAACAGGAATCCGAAGTAGTCGTTCAGATCAATGGGAAGAATCGCTCGAAGCTTACCGTTGTCCCCGGCACCGGTCGTGGCGAATTAGAGCAACTCGCCCTGCAAGACTCGCGAATCCTGTCGCTGATGGAAGGCAAGACGGTGGTACGGGTGATCGTCGTTCCTGACAAGCTCGTCAACATCGTGATCCGCTAACGCTTGTTAGTTCAGCCCTGGAACGTTCAGCGCTTGTACCAGGCCGGAGCCCAGCTCCCAACTTGCGATAGCCAGGCGCTTTCCCTCGGGCGAGATGGCGAAAGACTGTACCGCGCGGCGGCTATCGAAGCTACTCAATTTGCTCCGGCCGGCGCTAGAACTGGATC
>JAYTGM010000453.1:0-3739 GCA_043733425.1 Terriglobia bacterium | reverse complement strand
GGCAACCCGGATTCCAACTTCGCGTCCAAGACTCTGAATCGCCATTAATGTGGCCAGAAATTTGCTATTTAGGATGTCGATATCTTTTTTAGGTTGGCTCAAATGACACAGACCGATCTGCAATCTTTACAGGGCCGGGTTTTGGATTCCCGGTTCAAAATCGAACGGGTGCTGCAATCGGTTGGGGGAACGGCATTCCTCAGTGCGATTGATTTGAATGACGGCGGGGAACAGTTGCTTCGGCTGGAAGACGGGGAAGGGCCGGAAGGTGCCAGCACTTTCGACCGGTTTCGCGAGGCGGCATTCCTGGAACACCCCAATTTGATACGCGTCTCCGGCTCGGGACGTTTGAATTGCGAGGGCGCTTCCCTGGTTTATCTTCTGACTGAGATGCCTGGCTCCGATCTTTCCGAAGAGCTGCAGCGGCACCCCATCGGTCTGAACGGTATTTCAGAGATGCTGAAACAGGTAATTTCGGCCTTGCAGTATCTCCACTCTGAAAATCTTGTGTATTGCGCCTTGCGCGCGAGTTCTGTGTGGCGGGTAGGCGACGTGTGGAAACTGGGCGATTACACCCAGTTGCGAGTCGCCGGTAATTATTCGCCGGAAGGAACGCGCCGGATGATGTTGCTTCCCGCCGCGGATGTTCCTCCAGAGGCAAATCTTGGCTCCGTTACGGAAGCTTGGGACATCTGGTCTCTGGGGTCCATGCTGCGCAAGGCGTTGCTTCGGCGTGCGGAACAGGAGGGCATGGAAGCGGATCCCGCCCATCCCGTGCCGTTGAATCGAATATCCATTCCGGCCCCGTTCAATCAGTTTTTGCGTGATTCACTCGATCCAGATCCGGCGATTCGTGCCAGTCTCAGTACTCTTTTGGAAATATTGGCCGCTCCGCCAGTGCAGCAGGTAAATCAGAGCATATTCGCCCCGCGGTTTGCCACGCCCGCTAATCTTCCGGAACGGCAACCCAAGCGCACCGTTCTGAGTGTGCTCACCGCCGCCGTTATCGTAGTTGTACTGGCGTTAGTGTATTCCTCACAGTCGGTTCACTCGCAAATTTCTCAGCCAGATGCACGTACCCATGCGCAGGTGATCCGCCCCATTCCCGCAAATGTTGCTCCCAGCGCTGTTCCAGAAGCAGCTAGGCCGAGCCCGTTCGGTGAAACATCGCGGGCTGGAACTATACAAGCTGCGCCCGTGCAATCTGAGAATCCCCAAACCGCTATCTCCTCTCTTCTCACACAGTGGGAAAGTGCGACACGCACCCGCGACGTGGCACGGCAAGTGGCTTGTTACACTCCTGTGGTCGATCGGTATTACGGACAGCGTAGCGTTCCTGCCAGCCGCTTGCGCGCTCAGGAAGAAAGCGTGTTCTCACGAATCGGTCCTATCAGGAAATTTGAAATTAGTAACGTAAAATTTCAACGCTTAAGCCCGCAATGGGCAGTCGTTTCGTTCGACAAGGAATGGGAGTTCGGAAGCCAGAGCCACTGGTCTGGCGCTTCCCGAGAGGAAGTAGTGCTCCGTCCCGTACAGGGCCAGTGGAAAATAGCCAGCCAGCGGGAAGTTAAGGTTTATTGGGCAAATAAACTGGCCAGCTAAACACGCTGGAGTTATTTCTGCGTAATTGTTCCGCTTACCGCTTAAGCTCCCCGGCGCGACAGTTGCAACTGTCGCCTACCCACCCTTGGACCAAAGCCGGAAGCCGTCGCAACAGATGTTCCTTGTTCGATAAAATCGGAAGATGCGGGACATATCCTGGATATTAGTGTCCTGTCTGGCCGCTTCCATTGAAGGCCGGTTGTGGAACCCGATCTCGGGCTCGCCTGTTCGGAAAGCCGATGTGGTTGTGGGCACCTTGAACGGTGAGCCGCTGAAGCGCGCGATCTCTGACGCAAATGGCCGCTACCATGTGGAAGGATTGCCGGCGGGAAAGTACCGGATTGCGGTGGGGCGTGCGGGGTTTCTGCCGGCGCTTTCGTCTATGGTTTTAACCTTGAAGGCTGACGAAGTTCGCCAGGGGGTTGATATTGCCATGGACACGCCCGCCGTAATCACCGGGCATGTGTTCGATGAGGAGGGCGAGCCGGTGGAGGGAATCGGCGTGACTGCGTTCACGCGTGATGAGCGGTCTGGTGTCATCAGTATTTCGGCGACCGCGAGAACGAATGACATGGGCGAATATCGCTTTGCGGGATTGCCGGGTGGAACGTATGTGATCCGTTCGGCGCGCGCGGCAGCACCTCTGGGCGAGGTTTATCTTCCCGCGTTCTATCCGGCGGCCACCGCTTGGGAGAGTACGTCGCCGGTTCGCGTGGGCATGGGTGGTGAAGCGCGCGATATCGATGTTCGCGTCAGCAAACGTAGGCCGGGCAGTATTGCGGGAGTGGTCAAAGGACCGGGTCCGGTGAAGCTGATTCTGTCGCGCAAGAGCACTGACGCCGTCATGGTTGCTGTTACGGAAGCGGACATTACCGCTGCGCCCGATGGCCGCTTTTTGTTCCCTGAATTAGCACCAGGGATTTACGTGGTAATGGCGGAAGCAAAGCAACTGTGGGGAACAGTGGAAGTCAGAGTGGATGGCGGCGAGGAGCAAACGGAGATTGCTTTACAGCCGACGGGGGTTGTGCAGATGGAATCGAATGCGCCCGTCCGCGCGGTGTTAACGCGGGGGAACAGATTCCGTTCAGAAGCAGTAATGGGCAACTTTCCGGGCATCACGCCGGGGAGTTGGGCTGCAGGGGTGGAAGCGCTTGCAGCGGATCGGGTGGTGGAATCCGTGAAGTGGGGCGAGCAGGAAGTACTGGGCCGTCCTTTTGAGATTGGTAATCAGCCTTGGCAGGTGCTACGCGTTCGGGTGCGGAATTTGAAACCTTGATCGTGGATGTTGTAGTGATCGGTGGAGGCGCGGCGGGGATGATGTGCGCCGCCGAAGCAGGCAAGCGCGGGCGCAGTGTAGTACTGCTTGAACATGCGGAAAAGCCGGGGAAGAAGATCTTAATTTCCGGGGGAGGCCGCTGCAACTTTACCAACCGGGTGGTGGCGGCGGCTCACTTCGTTTCGCAGAATCCGCACTTCGCAAAAAGTGCCCTCGCGAGGTATTCGCCGCAGGATTTCATCAAGCTGGTGGATGCTTACGGAATTCCCTGGCATGAGAAAACGCTGGGGCAGCTTTTCTGCGACCGTTCCGCGCGCGACATCACACGCTTGCTGGAAGAAGAGTGCCGGGCAGCGGGGGTGACCATGCTCATGAATCGGCGTGTGGAACATTTGGAGCGCGGGTGGCGTGTCAGGACGGATCAGGAAGAGATGGAGTGCGCCTCCGTGGTGGTGGCCACTGGCGGGCCTTCGATTCCGAAGATGGGCGCGACGGATTTCGCGTACCGCACCGCGCGTGAGTTCGGGCTGAAAGTGGTGCAGCCGGAGCCCGCGCTGGTGCCGCTGGTCATGAACCCGGATGATCTTGCAACTTACGGGGATCTTGCCGGCGTAAGCGCGGAGGTAGTTGCGCATTGCGGCGAGGCTTCGTTTCAAGAGCGGATGTTGATCACGCATCGCGGACTGAGCGGCCCGGCCATCTTGCAGGTTTCAAGCTACTGGCACGGAGGTGAGGCGGTACAGATCGAACCAGTGGGGGCACTGCCGAAGCGGCTTGCCTCGCGATGGCGTGAAGATTGGAGCTTCACGCCCGCGGGCACGGAAGGATATGCCAAAGCCGAAGTGACGCGCGGCGGCGTGG
>JAYTGM010000452.1:0-3741 GCA_043733425.1 Terriglobia bacterium | reverse complement strand
TCGGTGGTGCCCGCCGTGATGAAGAGAAGAGCCGCGCCAAGGAACGCGTCTATTCTTTCCGCGATCACCTCGGCCAGTGGGACCCCAAGAATCAGCGCCCTGAAGTCTGGAATCTGTACAACGCCCGCGTGCAAAAAGGCGAGAACATCCGCGTCTTCCCCCTCTCGAATTGGACCGAGCTCGATGTCTGGCAATACATCGAAGAAGAGAGCATCCCCATCGTGCCCCTCTATTTCGCCAAGGTGCGTCCCATGGTGGTCCGCAACGGGTCGCTTTTGCCGGTCGAACAGGAAATCCCGCTCATGCCCGGCGAACACGCTCAGCCGGTCCTGTGCCGTATGCGCTCTCTCGGCTGCAGCCCCTGCACCGGCGCCACCCGCTCCGATGCCGATACGGTTCCAAAGATCATCGAAGAGCTGAAGCTGGTCCGGCGCTCCGAACGTGAAAATCGCGTCATCGATCACGATCAGGAAGGCTCCATGGAAATGAAAAAACGCGAGGGCTATTTCTGAAAAGCCTTCTCCGCCTTTCCACCGCCGGCAGCGTGGACGATGGTAAATCCACTCTCATCGGCCGCCTCCTTTACGATTCCAAGGGCGCTTACGAAGATCAGGTAGCTTCCATCACCAAAGGCGGCAAGCTCGATCTCGCTGTCCTCACCGATGGCCTCCGAAGTGAGCGTGAACAGGGCATCACCATTGATGTCGCCTACCGCTACTTCTCCACCCCTAACCGCAAGTTCATCATTGCCGATACTCCCGGCCACGTGCAGTACACCCGCAATATGGCCACCGGCGCGTCCACTGCGGATCTCGCCATCATCCTGATCGATGCCCGCAACGGCGTCCTCCCGCAATCCCGCCGCCATGCCTATATCGCTGCTCTGCTCGGCATCCGCCACTTCGTTGTCGCCGTCAACAAGATGGATCTTGTCGGCTTCTCAGAGCCGGTCTTCCGCGCCATCGAAGCCGAGTTCCGCGCGTTCGCCAAAGCCGCCCACGCGCCCGATCCGTATTTCCTGCCCATCTCCGCGCTCGCTGGCGATAACGTGGTCACCGGCAGCGGTCACATGCCCTGGTTCACCGGGCCGCATCTCCTCGAATACCTTGAATCGGTAATCGTTGTCGAAGAACGCGAACAGTTGCCCTTCCGCTTCCCGGTCCAGTACGTCATCCGCCCCAATCTGGATTACCGGGGTTACGCCGGGCAGGTTGCCTCCGGCATCGTGCGTCCGGGCGATGCCATCCTCGCACTCCCCTCAGGCCGCACCAGCCGCGTCAAGCGCATCGATACATACGGCGGAGAGCTGGCTCAAGCCGCTTCCCCCGCATCCGTCACCGTACTGCTCGAAGACGAGATCGATATCGGACGCGGCGATATGCTGGTCAGTCCCCGCCAGCCTCCTTCTATCGCGCGCCACGTTGACGCTGCATTAGTTTGGATGAACCTCACGCAGCTCGAAATTGGCCGCACGTATCTGCTCAAGCACACCACCCAGACCGTGCGGGCCACCGTGCACGCCGTCCAGTACCGTGTGAATGTAGATTCCCTTGCTCACGAGCCTGCGGAATCGCTCGCTCTGAATGAAATCGGTCAGGTCAGCCTTGAAACACACCGTCCTCTCTTCTTCGATCCCTATCTGGTAAACCGCACCACCGGTGCTTTCATCCTGATTGACGCGGCTACCAACGAGACGCTAGCCGCCGGCATGATCAGCAGCCGTGGCGCAGGCGATGCCGAGGAGCCGGATGAACTTGCTTTCAACCCGGAGCGAGTCACTCCCGCCGAGCGCTTTGCCCGCTGGGGTCACCTCGCCGCTGTCGTCGATGTGCCGGATGAGGAACAAGCCCACTTGCTCGAACGGGAACTCTTTGAGCGAAACTGCTTCGTAACCGTGGTTTCAGCCATTCGCGCAACCAATGAAGCTATCGCCACCTTGAACAGCGCGGGAGCGCTGGTCGTCCGTATTACACCGGGAGCGCCTCCGGTCACAGTCGCGGACCTGGAGCAGCGCGGTCTGATCCGCAGCCGCCAGGACCCATTCACCTCCGGCGGCGGCATTTAGCGCAAATTCGCGCGCCGGTACAACAGGTCTCGCACCTTCAGGTACCACTCCGGCTCATCTGCGGAAGAGAGCGGCGAATGCTCGGTCCAGCCATTCGCGATATGCCGCGCGGTCCACAACCAGACTTCCGGCAACTGCAACAATTGCTCAAACGCCGAATCCTGACGCCGGTTCCTTTTGAGTACCGCGTCGAAACTCACCGGGCTCTCGCTTGCGGCCATTAACGGAACGGAAGCCTTCTGGACGCGCAACTCCATCGGGTACACAATCCAGTCGCCCACCTTGAGCTGTAGTTCCAGCCGTACACGCCGCCCCGGCTCGGCATCGGGCGGCACCCAGACATCTAGCAAATAAGCCCGAGAACTTTCACCATCCGGAATCACTCCAAAGCTAGGGCTCCTCACCGGGTCTAACCGGTCCGGTAAAGCGACCTTGTATAAATGTGTTTCCACCAGATTCGGTGGATTTGTCTGGCAGAATAAAAAATAGCTTGTGCCCGAGGGCGCATTCACCAGAACCTTAAACGTGGTGAATCCATTGCGTGGCACAGCGGGTGAAATAATCTCTCGCGGCTCAACGGAAGATCCTTCCCAGGGCCAGAATTCAGAGTAGACGTCAAGCCGCTGGGCCGCTAATCGGGTGCACAGCAGCAGAATTGATGCGGCCAGCTTCACAGTAAAGCTTACAATGTGCCTGAGGCAGCGTTGCAAATCAATCCGTTCAACATCTCCGCGGGCTGCGGGGCCGGCCAGTGAGTTTGCGGCTCAAAGTATGGGGCGTCCGCGGTTCCACACCCACTCCGCAGATAGAAAACATGGTGTACGGCGGCAACACTCCCTGCCTGGAAGTTCGCCTTCCCGGTGGTGAAATCTTCCTGTTAGACGCCGGTACCGGTGCCCGCAAACTCGGCCAGGCTCTGCTTAAGGAAGCAGACGGCAAGGCCCTCGATATCAGTATTTTCCTCACCCACTTCCATTGGGATCACATTCAGGGCATCCCCTTCTTCGAGCCTCTTTACGATCGGCTCAATCGCATCCGGTTCCTGGCCCACTACCGCACCGGCCCCTTGCGCCAAATCCTCGAAGGCCAGATGACAAGGCCCTATTTTCCGGTGAACTTCGAAGCCGCCACGCGCGATAGAATTTTTCACGAATTGACCGATAAGCCCTGGCGCGAAGGCGAATTGCGTGTCACTCCCTTCGCTCTCCACCATCCTCAAAATGCCACCGGCTATCGCATCGAAGCAGGCGGCTCCACCATCGTTTACGCTACCGATCATGAGCACGGCAACGCCGATTGCGACCGGGGCCTGCGCCACTTCGCCCGTGGCGCGGACCTGTTGATTTTCGATTCACAGTATACGCCTGAAGAGTACGCAACCCATCGCGGTTGGGGCCACAGCACCTGGGCCGAAGCGCTCTCTGTTGCGCGGGACGCTGAAGTAAAAAAGGTGATGCTTTTTCACCACGATCCTTCTCACACGGATTCGCAACTGGACCGCATCATAGAAGAGGCGCAGAGCCTTCATCCCAACGTCGTCATGGCACGCGAAGGGCTTGTCTTCGAATTGTGAAGCTGCTACTGTTTGGGCTCCTTTCCGCCCTGTCCGGGGATCTGCTCGAAAGAGTGCGCACCACCACCTGGCACCAGGGCTGCCCCATCGCACCGGAAGAACT
>JAYTGM010000451.1:0-3743 GCA_043733425.1 Terriglobia bacterium | reverse complement strand
GACCGCTTCCTTTCCGGAACCTGGAAGGACCATCTGGACGGCTTGCGCGCTGAACTGGCCGGACTGAAAAAGGCGCTCCCGCCGCCTTATCCTTATCTGCAAACCATATTGGATAACGAAAAGTGGAACGAGCAGCGCGTGTGGGTTCGGGGGAGCCGTGACAATCCTGGTGATACCGCGCCTCCTCATTTCCTGCAGATTCTCAGCAAGGGTGAACCGAAGAAGTTCGAAGGCAAGGCGCGGCTCGATTTAGCGAATGCCATCGCCGACCGGGAGAATCCACTGACGGCCCGCGTGATGGTGAACCGCGTATGGCAGCATCACTTCGGGCAGGGACTGGTGCGTACGCCGAGCAACTTCGGATTGCAGGGAGATACGCCCAGCCATCCGGAACTTCTGGATTTTCTGGCCGGTCGCTTCATGGAAGAGGGCTGGTCGGTGAAGAAGCTGCATCGCGAGATGATGTTGAGCGCGGCATACCAGCAGAGCACGGAAACGCTCGCGAAGAATTTCGAAAAAGATCCTGAAAACAGGTTAGTGTGGCGCTTCAGCCGGCATCGCCTGGATATTGAAGGGCTGCGCGATTCGCTGCTGTTCGTTTCAGGCAACCTGGATAAACAAGATCGCGGCGCTCCACTAAAGTTCGGGCCGGAGAATCATGCGCGCACTGCTTATGGTTTTGTGAGCCGCAGAAAACTAGATACCGTGCTCGGGCTTTTCGATTTTCCGAATCCCAACAACACCAGTGACACTCGTACGGAGACCAACGTCCCGCTGCAGCGGCTATTTTTTATGAATAGTGATTTTGTGCAGGCGGAATCGAAGGCGCTTGTAGCCAGGGTAGCCGGCGCTTCTGGAGATGCAGCAAAGATTGAGAAAGCATACCGGATTGTGTTGCAGCGTTCACCAACAGCGGACGAGCGCAAGCTGGGCGAAGCTTACGTGGCCGCTCCTGACGGCGGTTGGATGAGGTATGCGCAGGTACTGTTAAGTTCCAACGAGTTCGGGTTTATCGAGTAAATTCTTATGACGCGACGTCAGCTTCTGCATACGATGGGCACGGGTTTCGGATCTGCCGCGCTGGCGCAGGTCTTGGCGCAAGGCAGCGTGCTTCCGGTGGACCCTCTTGCGCCGAAGGCCCCGCACTTTGCTCCGAAGGCGAAGCACGTGATTTTTCTGTTTCTGAACGGCGGCCCTTCGCAGGTGGACACGTTCGACCCCAAGCCGATGCTGACGAAGTTCAACGGTCAGCCGATGCCGGCTGGAAATCTGAAGACGGAGCGCAAGACGGGCAACCTGCTGAAGTCTCCATTTGCGTTCAAGAAATATGGGCAGAGCGGCACGGAGTTCAGCGAAATTTTTCCGAAGCTGGGCGCGTGCGCGGATGACCTCTGCGTCATTCGCTCCATGTATACAGACAGGCCGAATCATGAGCCGTCGCTGATGATGCTGAACTGCGGCGATAAGATGCCGGGACGGCCATCCATGGGGTCGTGGGTGACTTATGGCTTGGGAACGGAGAACCAGAATCTTCCCGGCTTCGTGGTGTTGTGCCCGGGCGTGCCGGTGATTGGGCATCAGTTGTGGAGTTCGAGTTTTCTGCCCGCCGTTTACCAGGGCACTTACATCCCGAATAACGAGCGCAAGACGGAGCAGTTGGTTCCCTTCATTCGTAACAAAGATATGAGCCTGGCGGACCAGCGGAAGCAACTGGATCTGCTGGCAAAGTTAAACCAGCTACACACCAACAGGCAGGGCGGAGATTCTCAACTGGAAGCGACGATTCAATCGGCGGAGATCGCCTATCGCATGCAGACTGAAGCGCCGGAAGTATTCGACATTTCGAAAGAGCCCGAGGCGGTGCGCGCGCGTTATGGCGACGGCGATTTTGGACGCGGTTGCCTGATGGCGCGCCGTCTTGTGGAGCGCGGTGTGCGCATGGTGCAGGTATACTACGGCGACGGCCAGCCTTGGGACAACCATGACGACATTCAGCTTCATCGCAAACATGCCGCGGCTTCCGATGGTCCGATTGCGGCACTTTTACAGGATTTAAAAGCGACGGGCCTGCTGCAAGAGACGCTGGTGATCATCGGCGGGGAGTTCGGTCGCACCCCTGTCGTGGAAGTCAGCGGTCTGGTGAAGGTGCAGAATGGCCGCGATCACAACAGCCATGGGTTCAGCATGGTGCTGGCTGGCGGCGGTGTGAAGGGCGGCATGGTGCATGGTGCCACTGACGACTTCGGATTCAAGGCAGTCGAGAAGCCGGTACATCCTCACGATTTGCACGCCACGGCGCTGCATCTGCTGGGCTTCGATCATACGAAATTGACGTACCGTTATAGCGGGCGGGATTTCCGGTTGACCGATGTTGCGGGTGAAGTGGTGCGCGATATTCTGGCGTAAAGGCTAATGCGCCAGCGATAGATCGATTGCCTCGGCAAAAACAATATGATTTCCATCTGGATCCGTGATCATGACCGTCTTGATGCGCTCGTCCTCTGACACATGGGTATAGTCGATTTTTAAGTTGACTAAGTGAGCTTTGGGCTTCAATTCCAGTGACCGCGAGCGTAACGGAACTGGAGCCGGCGCGATTCGAAACCTGATAAACCCGCAACCATCCACCTCTATCGAACTCCCACTCATTCGAAAGGCTGCACTTAAGATTGCAATCAAAGAAACAGCGGCGCAGCTACCAGCGTGATGGTTGCCAGTAACTTAATTAGTACATGCAGTGACGGCCCTGCCGTATCTTTGAACGGATCGCCCACGGTGTCGCCCACCACGGAAGCCCGGTGCGCGTCGGAGCCTTTGCCTTCATGAGCGCCGGTTTCGATATACTTCTTCGCGTTGTCCCAAGCACCGCCGCTGTTGTTCATGAGCATGGCGAGCAGAATGCCCGTGATGGTGCCCACCATCAGGAAAGCTGCCACTGCCACCGCGCCCAGCGGAAACGCGTCTGAGGGGTCACTGAAGCTGCGGAATACCACGCCGACCACGATCGGGCTCGCCACCGCCAGCAGTCCCGGAACGATCATGGCTTTGAGTGCCGATTGGGTGACGATGTCCACACAAGCGCCGTAATCAGGATCCGCGGTTCGAAGCATGATGCCGGGATTGGTGCGGAATTGGCGTCGCACTTCTTCAATCACGGTCTGCGCGGTCCGTCCCACGGCTTTGATGGCGAAGGAACTGAAAAGGAATACCAGCATGGCACCGAGAAGCGCACCGGTGAAGACCGGCACATGGCCGATATCGATGGTGAACACGGAATCGAGCGGACGGTGCAGTAGAGTTTTCACTTCATCGATATAAGCGGAAAACAGCAGGAAAGCCGCCAGCGCCGCACTGCCGATTGCATAGCCCTTGGTGAGTGCTTTCGTAGTATTGCCGACCGAATCCAGACGGTCCGTTCGTTGCCGGATCTCATCTGGCTGATGGGACATTTCGACGATGCCGCCGGCATTATCGGTGATCGGCCCAAAGGTATCCATCGCCAGAATATAGGCAGCCGTCGAAAGCATTCCCATGGTGGCGACAGCCGTCCCGTAGAGCCCCGCCGAGGTTGTGGAAACTCCCACCAGCCCAGCATGCACTCCTAAGTAATAAGAACCCAGGAGGGCCGCACAGATCACCAGGACAGGCATCGCGACACATTCAAGGCCAATGGCAAACCCCGAGATAATCGCCGTGGCGGGCCCGGTGGTACAGCTAGCAGCGATGGTTTGGACGGGTCTGTA
>JAYTGM010000450.1:0-10106 GCA_043733425.1 Terriglobia bacterium | reverse complement strand
ACCCGGACCGCTTTCGGCCAGATCTGTTGAATGTTGTGATGTCACCACAACATTGACGTAAAGTTCACCCCTCCTGATCTTTCTCCCAAGTTCGCGAATTAAAAAGGCCGCCGTCTGCCCCGATCCGATGCCCACCAGCATCCCGCTTTGCACTCGGTCCAAGCTCTTGATCGCCGCGGATTCTTTTTCGGTTTCGATGTCAGCTGCGGTACGACCCTCCTGGCACGGTAAGGGCCAGATTGCTATTCCAGATGGCCGAAAACGTGCCCCTGTTGCAGTGTAAATATGGATATCAATCGCCTCACCGAAAAGACGCAGGAAGCTCTTCATGCGGCGCAGAGTGACGCCGTTCGCCGCAGCAACCAACAAGTGGACGTGGAGCATTTGCTTGCGGCGCTCCTGACGCAGGAGGGGGGACTTGCCACCTCTATTCTCAAGCGGGCCGGAGTGAATGTTGAGACTCTCAACCGTCTGCTCGACCAGGAACTGGAGCGAATCCCTAAAGTGACCGGGCCCTCAGGCACTCCAGACCAGATCTACGTGACTCAGCGCCTGAACAAGCTGTTCACAAAAGCAGAAGACGAAGCAAAGCGGATCAAGGATGACTTCATCTCGGTGGAACATTTTCTTCTAGCCGCCGCTGACGATTCGAAGGTGTTCCGGGAACTGGGCGTAACGCGCGACCGCATTATGCAGGCTTTACGCGAAGTTCGCGGCAGCCAACGAGTGACCAGCAAGAATCCGGAAGCCACCTACGAGGCCCTTGAAAAATACGGCCGGGATTTAACGAAGAGCGCTGCCGCCGGGAAGCTCGACCCTGTCATCGGCCGCGATGAAGAGATCCGGCGCGTCATTCAAGTTCTTTCGCGCCGGACGAAAAACAACCCGGTTCTCATCGGTGAACCTGGAGTTGGCAAGACAGCTATTGTCGAAGGTCTTGCCCAGCGCATCATCCGTGGCGATATTACGGAAGGGCTAAAAGACAAGCGCATTGTATCGCTCGACATGGGCGCGCTGATTGCCGGGGCAAAGTTCCGTGGTGAGTTCGAAGAGCGCTTGAAAGCCGTACTCAAGGAAGTTCAGGATTCGAACGGCCAAATCATTCTTTTCATTGACGAACTCCACACCGTAGTTGGCGCGGGTAAAGCCGAGGGCTCAATGGATGCCGGTAACTTGCTAAAGCCCATGCTGGCGCGCGGTGAGTTGCACTGCATTGGCGCGACAACGCTTGACGAGTTCCGCAAGTACATCGAAAAAGATGCGGCCCTCGAACGTCGCTTTCAGCCGGTGATGGTCAATCAGCCTACCGTGGAAGATACAATTTCCATTCTTCGCGGCCTGAAGGATCGTTACGAATTGCATCACGGCGTGCGCATCAAAGATGCTGCTCTGGTAAGCGCTGCAATCCTTTCTGACCGGTACATTTCGGACCGGTTCCTGCCGGATAAAGCCATCGACCTGGTAGACGAAGCGTCTGCCAAGCTGCGCGTTGAGATCGACTCCATGCCGGCTGAACTTGACGAGATTCTCCGCCGCACCATGCAACTCGAAATCGAGCGTCAGGCACTGAAGAAAGAAAAGGACGCTGCTTCGAAGGAGCGTCTCGGCAAGATCGAATCCGAAGTGGGCAATCTGCGGGCTGAGGGCGATGCGTTGAAAGCGCGCTGGCAACTTGAAAAAGAATCCGTTCAAGGTTTACGAAAGCTGCGCGAGCAAATCGACCAGGTAAAGATCGAGATAGACCAGGCTGAGCGGGCCTATGACTTAAACCGAGCCGCTGAGTTGAAGTATGGCAAGCTGCGGGAGCTGACGCGCAAATTGGCCGAGGCGGAATCCGTTGCGGCAGATCCGAAGAAACTGCTCAAAGAAGAAGTCGGTGAGGAAGATATTGCCGCCGTGGTCAGCCGCTGGACCGGCGTTCCGGTGGCTCGCCTACTCGAAGGCGAGATGCAGAAACTGCTACTGCTGGAAGGAGTTTTGCATGAACGCGTGATTGGCCAGGAAGAGGCCGTCACGGCTGTTTCGGAAGCGGTGATTCGCGCCCGGGCAGGGCTGAAGGATCCGAATCGGCCGATCGGCAGTTTCATTTTTCTCGGGCCCACGGGTGTTGGAAAGACCGAACTTGCCCGCGCGTTGGCCGAGTACCTTTTCGATGACGAACACAACATGGTTCGGATCGATATGTCCGAGTACCAGGAGAAACACGCCGTCGCCCGTCTGGTGGGCGCGCCGCCTGGATATGTTGGATTCGAGGAAGGCGGCCAATTAACTGAGGCGATCCGCCGCAAACCGTACTCGGTGATTCTGTTCGATGAGATTGAAAAAGCACACCCCGATGTGTTTAATATCATGCTGCAAATTCTTGATGATGGCCGCTTGACGGATGGCCAGGGCCGTACGGTCAACTTCAAAAACACGATTCTGATCATGACATCCAACGTGGGTAGCCATCGCATTCTGGAATACAGGGGCGGCTTTGCCGGACGCGACTATGACGCGATGAAAGAGGCTGTAATGGAGGAACTTCGAGCAGGATTCCGCCCCGAGTTCCTGAACCGAATCGATGAAATAATCGTCTTCCACGCACTTAGTGAAGAGCACCTGAAGAAGATCGTCGAAATTCAGCTTTCCAACGTCCGGCAGCGGCTTGCCGACCGTCATATCCAACTCACTCTCACCGATGCCGCCCGCACGCATTTAGTCAAAACAGGTTACGACCCAATTTACGGAGCCCGTCCCTTGAAGCGAGCGATTCAGAAACAAGTGGAAACCCGGTTAGGCCGGTTGATTATAGAAGGCAAGGTTCACGATGGTGAAGAGGTGATGGTGGATTACGACGCCACGAAAGAAGAACTCGTATTCCATCTGGCAGTTACACCGGTGATGATGGAAGATAGGCTCATCGAAACCTAGCCCCATCGATAGTTGCTTGAACAATTTACGCGGCGCTCCGCGCGGGAGTTCATGAAAGGCAAGGAAACGAATGTCGGGATACCCCTCCATTGGATCGCGGTCGCTCATTTCAAAACCGATCATCCCAATGTCCAGATCTCTCTTTGGGGTTTGACGGGTGCGCTCAACGGAATTAGCGGGACCACTTCCAGTTTCGGATCTCCGGCTTATCCACACCTTCGGTATAGGCGTAATGGATACTCTCGATAATCTGCCTTTTCAGCCACTCTTTCACGTGCGCACCAGAGCCTTGCAACTTAGGAACTCTGTCGATCACGTCAATCGCCAGAGTGAATCGATCCACCTGATTGCGAATCGCTAGTTCCAGAGGTGTGTTGATGTTGCCCTTTTCTTTGTAACCGCGTACATGAATGTTGTCGTGATTCGTCCGGCGATAGGTGAACTTATGGATCAACCACGGATAGCCATGGAAGTTGAAGATTACGGGCTTATCGACGGTGAATAGCGAGTCGAAGTCACGATCGGAAAGACCATGCGGATGCTCAGTATCGGGCTGCAGCCGGTAGAGATCCACTACATTCACAAAGCGGATCTTCAGTTGCGGAAAGTTGTCCCGTAAGATTACAACGGCAGCCAGCGCTTCCTGCGTCAAAATATCTCCTGCGCTCGCCATCACCACGTCAGGCTCGCAGCCCTCGTCGCTGCTTGCCCAATCCCAGATGCCGATCCCCTTCGTGCAGTGTACGATCGCGGCATCCATATCGAGATAGACAAGATGCGGCTGCTTGTCGGAGACAATCACGTTTACGTAATCCAGGCTTCGCAGGCAATGGTCGGCTACGCTCAGAAGGCAGTTTGCATCCGGCGGTAGATAGATGCGCGTAATCTCAGCACTCTTGTTGCTCACCACATCCAGAAAGCCAGGATCTTCATGCGTGAAGCCGTTATGATCCTGCCGCCAGACCAATGAGGTAATCAGCAAATTGAGCGAAGAAATGGAAGCGCGCCAGCGAAGTTCGCTCTTCGATTTCTCAAGCCACTTGGCGTGCTGGTTATACATGGAATCGATAATGTGAACAAACGCTTCGTACGTGCTGAAAAGCCCGTGGCGGCCCGTCAGCAAATAACCCTCGAGCCAGCCTTCCAGGGTGTGTTCGCTGAGCATTTCCATCACGCGGCCATCGGGTGCGATATCGGTGCCATCGGCATCCTCCGGCTTGATGGTGGCCATCCAGGTTTTCAGCGTTGCTTCATAAACATCCTGCAACCGGTTGGATGCGTTCTCATCGGGGCTGAACAGGCGGAAGCTGGACATGTTGCGCCGCATGACATCGCGCAGGAACTTGCCTAAATTTTCCGTGGGTGACATCTTCGTTGTGCCGGGGCCCTCAATGGGGACAGCGTATTCGCGGAAAGCAGGAAGATCGAGAGGCTTTCGTAATTTGCCCCCGTTGGCGTGCAGGTTGGCGCTCATGCGGCGGAATCCAACCGGTGCCAGTTCGCGCAGTTCAGGAATCAGTGTCCCGTTCGCATCGAACAGCTCCTCCGGCCGGTAGCTGCGCATCCACTGTTCCACGATCTTTAGATGTTCCGGATTGGTCTGGACATCGAGCACCGGAACCTGGTGGGCGCGCCAAAAATTCTCTACCTTGTGGCCGTCCACTTCTTTCGGGCCCGTCCAACCCTTGGGCGAACGTAGGATGATCATAGGCCAGCGCGGCCGGTCAGGCTTGCCTGTGCTGCGCGCTGTGTCTTGAATCTCGCGGATCTGCTGAACGCACGCCTCAACGGCAGCGGCCATCTGCTGGTGCATTAGTTCAGGGTTGTCACCCTCTACAAAATGGGGCGTCCATCCGTAGCCTTTGAAAAGGTTTTCCAGTTCCTCCGGAGAGATGCGGGCAAGCAGCGTAGGGTTCGCGATCTTATAGCCGTTCAGGTGAAGAATCGGCAACACGGCTCCGTCGCGAATTGGGTTCAGGAACTTGTTCGAATGCCATGACGTGGCAAGCGGTCCCGTCTCCGCTTCCCCGTCCCCAACCATCACACTCACGATCAGGTTCGGGTTATCGAACGCCGCGCCAAATGCGTGCGAAACGCTGTATCCCAATTCTCCGCCCTCGTGGATTGACCCGGGCACCTCCGGCGTACAATGACTTCCGAGCTGGCCTGGAAACGAAAAGGCTCGGAACAGATTGAGCATTCCTCTTTGGTCAAGACTTTTCTCGGGATAGACTTCTGAATAGGTTCCTTCCAGGTAGCAGTTCGAAAGTACAGCGGGTGCCCCATGGCCGGGTCCAGAAAGGAAAATCATGTCCAGATCGTACTTCCGAATTACCCGATTCAAGTGAATCCAGGTAAAGCTCTGTCCGGGGTCGGAACCCCAGTGGCCCAGCAAGCGATTCTTGAAATGCTCCGGGCGCAGCGGTTCTCGTAAGAGCGCGTTGTCACGAAGGTAGATCATTCCCGCGCAAAGATAATTGCAGGCGCGCCAGTAAGCGTCAATCTTGCGAAGTTCTTCTGAAGTGAGAGCCGGTAAAATCGTGAGCTGAGTAGAGGTCATAAGGTTAAAGGTATTGCGAGCCTGCGTTAGTTTGTCAGGTGTTAATGGCCAGATCGGAATCCAATTCCTTGCTAGGAAATACCATGCGCAAAGCGTTTAGAACGGCGATCACGTCAATCGCTTCCTGTGCCACAGCCCCTGCTACCGGCGGCAGATAACCCGCAGCGGCGAAAAACATTCCGATTACGCTGAGCGCCATGCCACCGACCGCACTTTGCAGAGCAATTCTTCGCATGCGCCGGCCGATATGGATGAGTTCATCCACTTTGCTGAGCGAAGGCTCAAGAACGACGGCATCGGCAGCAGCAGCGGTGATGTCACTATTTTGACCGAACGCCACGCTGACACTGGCGGCCTGCATGGCGGGAGCATCGTTAATCCCGTCCCCGACAAATAACGTCTTTGCCAGTTTAGCTTCCGCCTTCACCACTGCCACTTTTTCTTCCGGAGTCTGACTGGCAAGTACATTGGCTATGCCGACCTCGCCCGCAAGATAGCGGACTTCGGCTTCCCGATCTCCTGACAGAAGCAGTACACGAAGAACGTGATGTTGAGGGCCCAGATGGGCGATGAACGATTGACTGTCCTTACGGGGAGCGTCTTGAAAGTGCAGCGCGGCCGCATAAGCGCCGTTCACAAGGACAATGCACTCCATTCCGGGCGACACGGCCGGCAGCTTGGAAGCGATTGTGCCACCCAGCAAGCTGGCTTTTTCACGGCCGGTAATTTGGATGTGAAGGTCATCGATCTGACCTCTCAGCCCCTCTCCGGGCCTCTCATCGATCTGCGACACGGCTGCAAGCACCAGCCCTTCACGCTTCGCCGCTTCAATGATTGTTTTCGAAAGCGGATGTTTCGAATACTGTTCCAGGCTGGCGGCTAATTGCAATATTCGTGCGCGGGTCTGGTCCGGTGCGCAGTTCACGTCGGTTAGTGCCGGTTTGCCGTACGTGAGCGTTCCTGTTTTATCGAAGATGAAGGTGCGGCACGTATCAATGCGCTCCAACATTGAGGGATCTCTGACGATAATGCCGCGGCTGGCGGCGATCGAGATGGCACCGATGATTGCGACCGGAATCGCCAGCAGCAAAGGGCAGGGCGTCGCAATCACAAGGACGGCAAGAAAACGCGTGGGAGTTCCGCCGATAACCCATCCGGCACCCGCAAGTGCCAGTGCAACCGGCGTGAACCAAGCCCCCAGGCGATCAGCCATGCGGCGGATTTGTGGCCGGTTGGCTTCCGCGTCCTGCATCACTTGCATGATTTTGGCATAGCGGGAATCCGCGGGCAGGCGCGCAACAGAAATGGTCAAACCCGTTTCGCCGTTCATTGCACCCGAAAGCACGTTTGCACCAGGCACCTTTTGAATCTGAAAAGGTTCCCCCGTAAGGTAGGCCTCATCCATGCTGCCGCGGCCTTCAAGGACGACTCCGTCCGCAGGGCAAACCTCATTAGGAAACAAAACCAGATGCTCACCGATCTTGAGCTCGGAAACATCCACATCCACCAGTTGCCCGCCCTGCTTTCGATGGGCGGTGCGCGGCATCCTCTTGGCGAGCGCACGCAAGACGGAAGAGGCTCGGCGCGTGGCGTACTCTTCGAGTGCGGTGCCGCCCGACAACATCAATACAACAATGGAACCCGCGAGATATTCGCCGAGGACGGCGGAAGTGACGATGGATAACCCAGCGAGCAAATCGGAACCGAACTTTCCGGCCAGAGCTCTACGGGCCAGATCCAGAACCAAGGGTCCGCCGCCTATTGCCAATACGGATATTAGAATCCAACGGCACTGGTCGAAGGAGACTTTGAGCAGGTATAGGGCAACTAGATAGGCCGCGATCGCCAAAGCGGAAAACATGGCGATCGCGGTGGTCTGAGAGAAAAAATGAATTCTTGCAGGTGGCTGCGGGGACGCCGGTTTCGGTGGAAGTTCAGCGCGTTTAGGGACTATAGGAGCAGCAGCAGACGTCACGGGTAGGAAGGGAGGAGCAGCCTAGAGGGATGCGAATTCAGCCTGATTAACCCTTTCCGCGTCCCGCGGGGAGTGCAGGTGCAGTTCGGCCGGGTGCGCTTCCTTAATGATGCGTTTCGCCCGGACCGCTTCTTCCCCGGTGCCGTGCGCAATGAGAAGATACTTATCGGTCTTCAGAGCGATTTCATATTGAAGGATGCTGCTTTCCGGCACACCGACACTATAGAGCCCGGCACCGATAGCGCTGAGGCCGCCGACCAGTACAGCCCCTTCCAGAGCGGTGACAATCCCGGCGACCAGCGGGCCGCCGACCAGAATCGGGCCAAGCCCCGGAACGACAAAGAAGGCGGCCCCGGCCAAAATACCCCACAGGGTACCCCAGAAAGCCCCTGTTTTGCCCCAGTGCCGTATTCGGTCGCCAGTGGTATAGAAGCCCGCGACGTGCTCTTCGGCGTGCGGGTTCTTGGCGACAATCGATAACTTCGTCATATCGAAGCCGGAAGTTTGAAGCTCCTTAACGGTCTGCTCCGCCTCGGCATGTGTCAAAAAAACGGCTACGACGATATCGTGTTCAGGGTTCATAAGAAGTTCCTGTTTACTTTCCGGCTTTCATCTTCCACACGTGTTCTGTTTCCTGATGCCAGTAGGGTATCTTCCCATAATGCCGATGGATCTCGTTTTCATACTCGCGGGTGATAGGGACGGAATCGAGGTATTCTGGTGCGCTCTTGATCATTTCCCTCAAGAGACGCACACGAACTTCGGATTCGCTCCAATTCACCGATTGCACCCATTCCGGAGCCAGGAGAACCTTTTTCCCCGGCATCAGATTATGTGTATTGATTTCCAGGTAACGGATGCGCCACGTATCGGGACTTACTATGAAATCTTTGATGTGACCGATGGACCCGTCTTCCGCCGCAATATGGTAACCGGTAACGGCAGACGTACTGCGCAAGTGGAAATCGGGGGAATCACGTTGCACGGCGCCCGCCTGCATATTACTAGGACTCGGAGGTTTCAACATATCCAATGGCATTGGTCCAGCGCCCCACAGATACGGTCCGCCCCAGTAATAAGACGATCCGTAGTAATTCATATACTCAGCTTCGTGCTGGCGCGAGACCGACTTGTGCGTGTTGATTCCGGGGCTATTTTCGATCTGGTGTCTGGTCAATGCCAGATGCAGTTGGCGTGACTGCAGGTCCGTTCCGCGTAAAAATGCAGGCGAGATCAGAACCAGCCGTCCGGAGAGCCAACCGCCGGTATTGACAACCAGATAACGAATCGCCCACGATTCATCATCGAAGTAAAATTCTTCTACATGACCGATTTCGCCGTCAGACGCGTGAATCGCCAATCCTTTTAGATGACTTACGCGGGTCAACATTTTTCTTTCCCCACCGATGGCTTAGTTTGCATTTTAATTTGATTGTTGGCGCGGAACCAGTCTTCGTCAGGCGAACCTTCCGGACAGCCTCTGGCTTGCCAAAGCTTATGGGCAAGTTCTGAAGTACGCTGATGCCCAAAATCGGCATGGATTCGTTCGCTTTGCAGAAATGCCTGATTTGAGTGTTCCATCGCTTTGCGGGAATGCTCCTGCCCTGAGAGGTGATCGTTCTTATCGTGATGCTCTATGGCTACACGATGGGCATGTGCCGCCGCGTTGTGCAGCTCTGCGGCTCTCTGGTGGTTCTGGTACTGATTATGTGAGTGATCGGACATTGAGTCTCTCCTTTATGGTCGGTTTTTACTGAATCGTCAGCAGATTGTTTACGTGCATCACGCCGGGAGCGCAATAGGCGGTGCGCTCCGCTTCCTCGCGTTCCATCCAGGAGCGTACGTTGCCGTGAAGAGTCACCGTACTGGTGGAAGAATCCACTTTGATGTGACTGGCGTCCACTTGAGCACTACGCTTCAGCGCGTTCTCGATCTTTGTTTTTACGTCCGCATTAATGACGGTCGGCTCAAGGGTGATTTCGTTGGTTACTCCCCTCACACCCATGAGCGGACGGACGACAGTTTCGGCCTGCTCTTTCAGGAAGTGCCATTGCACTTTTCCCTGAAGTGTTACCCACCCGTTTGCCACGAACACCTTGACCGTTTCTGGAACAAGATAGGCCCACGTTAAATGATCGGAGGCGCTCTTCGCAATCGCCTCATCGGTGCGTGAGGAGCCAAACGGCAGGTCCACATGGATCTCGCTGGCAACGGCTTTTACCCTCGAGACCCGCAACGCAGCTCGCTCCGCAGCCCATTTTTCGTAGAAGCTGCCGACGTGTCCATTGAGTTCCACAACTCCATCGTTTACGGAGACGCCAATTTTCTCGGCGTGTATGGAGTGATCCCAACTCAGTTCCTGTTCAACATCGGCTTTCAATTGCATGTTTGTGTTCATGATTTTTCTCCAGGTACAAAGAGATGTGGCACGATTGCGGCCTCGGTCGTATTCTGCTGAGTCCATTGCGGAGGGAGCCTTGGCAGAGCGGCTGTTTCGCACGGGCAGATCCCCAGAACGTAACGATCTAACGTCAAACGACCGCGGGCGGTCAGGATCGTTTCTCACCTGTTACTTCCAAGCGTCCGATAGCACTGGCCCGGAGCCTGGCTGTCATGATGCGTCCCAAAAGTTGAAATGTTCATGCATATCAACCGGCG
>JAYTGM010000449.1:0-3787 GCA_043733425.1 Terriglobia bacterium | reverse complement strand
CGTCAACTCGCGGAAGCATGCAATCGCCCAGAATCTCGCCTTCAGAAATTCTCTGGAGTTCATCGGTAGCTTCTTTTATGGTCACTGAAACAGTCCATGCGCCTGACTTTCACACTACTTTTGCCCCACCCTAGATCCAGGCAAGCCAGACCTCCCGATAAGATGCTGAAAAGTGGGAGGGGCTATTTCTGCGACAACGCTTAAATGATGAATTTCAAACACGGCGACACGATTCCCGGCTTGGACGGTATGGTCTTTTTGAGGTTTGACAACAACGTTCTCGTTGCAACGTCTGATCAGGCGTTCGCCGGCAACACACATTTCCCTGAAAAGCGTTACTGGCGTGATTCCGGCGGCCATTGGGTGCCGCTACCCGGTTCTGCGTAACATGGCGAACATCCCACAAAAACCCGGTGAATTGAGATGAACTAAGCTGTTTCCATGCTGATCCGAATAATTTGCCCCAATAAAGAGTGCAAGAGAGAGTCTTCGAACACCCTTATGGAGACTGACCGAACGCGGGTGCTCTCCGGAGGACGACTGGATTTCTGCTGCTACCACTGCGATACGACTTGGCCCTCGACAGAAACCGAGCGAAAGAATGTAATCGCGGCAATTGGACGCGAATCTGAGTAGGAAAGCCAATGGTTTATAGCCGGCTCCGGCGGGGTGCGTGTTCGCCTCACTATTTTTACCCTACTTCGATTCCACCCATCCCCGAAGTTTCATGCCTTCGCTACCCTTGTTTTGTCCCTGTATCGAATCGGCACACTCGACCCCTCCTGATTAGCAACGCGAGTAGCAAAGCCGATGGACGTATATGCGCTTCAATGTAAGTTATGGAATTCAGGCACCCGTAAAAGTTTGATAATCGCCGTCCATGGAAACAGTGGACGGGAACCTTTCAAACAACCAATCAAAAGGTCGCATGTTCGAATAATGCCGGGTGCACCATCCAAGACTTTCCGCATTTCCCCGCGCTGCGCCGCTTCTTACGGAAGGGGCTTAATGCGAATGTTTTTATATTGCACAGTGCTGTTCGGATCGTGGCCCTGGAGCGCGATTGTGCCGTGACTGATTACCCTGCCAGCGCCTTCTCGGCCTCCAGTCCAATCGGCCGGCTGGGTCCACTTCACCACTTCCTTGCCGTTCAGCCGAATCGTGACTGTATCGCCTTGAACGGTGATGTGCTCCGTGAACCACTCATCGTCTTTAACGATGCCTTTGATATCTTCCGCCCCGATGTCTTTTACATGGTAAAGGCTGCCGCTCTTGATGGGATCCCGATGGGTGTTATTCACCTGAACCTCAAAGCCTTTGTGCGGGAAGCCGCTGTCTTGGAACTCAGTATCAAAGTAGACGCCGCCGTTCGAGTTGGGTGCGGTCTTGACGTCTATCATTAGCTCAAAGTTCTTGAAGTCGTGGTTCTGAACTGGGCCTTCGTAAAAGGCGTGCGCCACAGGGCCATTAGCGACCATCGCGCCATCTTTGATTGTAAAAGATGCTTGGCTCCCGCCGATTTTCCAGCCGGTGAAGTCTTTCCCGTTGAAGAGAGGCGTCCAGCCATCCTGCGCGAATGCGATTGGTGCACCGGCGAGTACGAAAAATACGGTAATACGAGCTAAGGTTCTCATCGCGACGATCTTATCACCGCGCAGCCTTTCGGCTTGAATCAAACCCATTTTACTGTTCACGTTCGTCAATTTACGTTGATCACAACCGGATTGCAGGCCTTGCCCTTATGTCTGCAGGCGGGGCTAAGGCACGGTGGCCAACAAAGGCTTCGACGAAATTACAACAGATCCGTATGCTGAAGGGCTGAGCGATGCCGGGTTGGTTCGCGATCACCCACGCAAGTTCTTATTAAAAACTTCCAGAGTGCGCTGCCATGCTAATTTTGCCGCTGCCTCGTCGTAGCGGGGAGTGGTGTCGTTATGGAAGCCGTGTTGCGCCCCTTCATAGATATAGCCGCTGTACCGAACACCGTTTGCTTTCAGCGCCGCTTCATACGCGGGCCAAGTGCCAACCAGACGCGTGTCCATTGAGCCGTGATGCACCAGAACTGCGGCCTTGATTTTCGGTACCTCCTCAAGCGGCGGCGGTGCGCCATAGAATGCCACGGCGGCGGCCAGGTCGCCCCCCATACGCGTCGCAAGACTATTGGCAACGCCTCCGCCGAAACAGAAACCCACCACTCCGATTTTGCCGGTGCAGTCCGGCCGTTTTGCCAGCCATCGCGCGGCCGCTTCAAAATCTTGCATCATCTTTTGCCGATCCACCTGCTGAAAGGCCTTCCCGCCCGCTTCGTCGTCACCCGGGTATCCGCCCACGCTGGTCAAACCGTCGGGAGCGAATGCGATAAAGTTTTCCGTGCCCAGCCGCCGCGCTACATCCTCAATGTAGGGATTCAATCCGCGATTCTCGTGAACGACAATCACGCCGGGGAGCTTGCCGGCCGCCTTGGCGGGAGCAGCGAAATATCCGCGGATGCTGCCAGTGCCTTCCGGCGAAGGAACTTTAAAATACTCCGTCTTCAGGCGCGTATCGTTCTTTGGAATTTGCTCTGCCCAGGCGTAATTCGCGCGCAGGCTCTCCCAAATAGCAATCGCGGTAACGGTGCCAGTTGCAAACTTCCTGGCTCCCTCCAGGAAAGCGCGCCGGTCCAGATCGCCGTGCACGTAAAGGTCGAACAGGTCCAGCAGTTCCTGCGGGTAATCGCTTGCTTTTTTACGTTCCATGGAGGTTCTCCGTTAAAGAAAATGGCCGGCGAAACCGGTCTTTCGATGATAGCTGCTTAATCGTGTTTTGACGCCGGAAGCAGACTTTCGTAATTTTTTTGTAGTGCAAGATGAGGCCGGAAATTCAGTATTGTTTCCATACTGATTTATGTGAAATTCCTTGCAAGTCGCATTGCCGAAGTTTCTCCCATCAAAGCGTGACAAAGATAATACGGTGGCCCACGCTGGGTGTCAGTATACGAGGTGATGCTGCGCTGTGAAGGATTACGCAAGACATATTTATCGGCGGGGCGGCCCCTGACCATTTTCGACGGGCTTGAACTTTCGGTAGAGCGCGGCGAGCGGGTGGCGATTGTGGGGGAATCCGGCTCCGGGAAATCTACCCTGCTTCATTTGCTGGGCGGGCTGGATCGGGCGACTGCGGGACGTATTCTGTTTGAAGAGGAAGATCTGACGACGTATTCGGACCCGCAACTGGCGGATTACCGCAATCGGCGGATTGGGTTCGTTTGGCAGGTTCATCATCTGCTGCCGGAGTTCACGGCCGCGGAAAACGTGGCCATGCCGCTGCTGATTCGCGGCGTTTCGCGTGATGAGGCTCACCGGAAAGCGCTTCATCATTTAAGTAAGGTGGGCCTTTCAGAACGCTGGCATCATCGCGCGGGCGAACTTTCTGGCGGCGAACAGCAGCGCGTGGTGCTAGCGAGGGCACTAGCTGGGGACCCGGCCCTGCTGCTTGCCGACGAGCCCACGGGCAATCTGGACACGCGCACGGGCGAACAAATCTTCAACCTGCTGGACGACATGCACCGCGCTCAGCGCCTGACCAGCGTTTTGGTCACTCACAACCTACATTTTGCCGCGCGCTGCGACCGTGTACTCCGCCTGGCTAATGGAATACTCCTTCCCGCCTAACAGGTTTTGCAACCAATCCGGCTCGCAAGGTATCTTTATAGAAGAGACCACTAAAACACTATGTTCGAGCGATACACAGAAAAGGCGAGACGCGTCATCTTCTTTGCACGCTACGAAGCCAGCCAATTCGGGAG
>JAYTGM010000448.1:0-3792 GCA_043733425.1 Terriglobia bacterium | reverse complement strand
CGATATCGCCATCGTCAGTGGTGAAGTTATGGACCGTCAAGCCCTCAACCTTACCGCCACCTTCTACCCCGCGGATACTGGCGCACCAGTTGTACTTGGCGAAGGACTCAGTAATGCGCGAGCCTAAGGCCCAAGCGGCGTTACCCCAAAGGTACTTATTATGCTCAGTCCCGTCCACTGCTTCCTCATAGTCGAATTGATCGACAGCGCGTCCTTTCTTGCCATAGG
Organism: Terriglobia bacterium; assembly: GCA_043733425.1. Classification (GTDB taxonomy): domain Bacteria; phylum Acidobacteriota; class Terriglobia; order Bryobacterales; family Bryobacteraceae; genus JALYXI01. The sequence goes on along the minus strand of JAYTGM010000448.1, from coordinate 3,564 downwards.
GGTCGCGCATCAGAATGTGCGGCACCGTAAGCGCTACGTAGCGGGCGTCATCCGAACTACGGAAGCTCTTCCACTTAGCGTACTCGGTGGTATCAAAAACCTTTGCCAAATCGCGCGGTGCGCCCAACTCGGAAAAGCTATCCAAGTTGAAGATACTGGAATCCGCCGCGCTGAGGAACGGCGCGTGAGCGGCCGCGGCCACTTGAGAAATCTTCTCGAGCAACTCCAGGTCTTCAGGACCCTTGCCGAATTCGTAATCGCCGATCAACGCGCCGAAAGGATGCCCACCGAAAATGCCGAATTCTTCTTCGTACACCTTCTTGAACATCGCGCTCTGATCGAATTCGGAGGCGCGCTGCAAGTCACGAAGCAGATCCTTCTTCGAGCAGTTCATTACCTTGATCTTCAGGTTTTCGCCAGTCTCGCTGTGATCGAGGAGATAGCGGAGCCCGCGCCAGCTTGCTTCCAACTTCTGGAAAGCCGCGTTGTGCATGACTTCGTTCAATTGGATGGAGATGAGATGGTCAATTTGCGCGATGCGGGAGTTGATCATCGCCTCGGAATCCCGCGAGAGGGTCATGGACCCTTCAAGGAATTGCGCGACGAACTGCTTGACCATGTCCTTGCCGCGTTCGCGGGCTTCAGGATCGCGGGCTAAACGCCCTTCGTCGACGATCTGGTCAAGAAGCGATACTTCCTGCGTTGTTGTCGTGGGAGCAGATGCGGGAGCCGCATCCTTATGAGCCGTTTTACTCATGGGCGCCACCTTTTCCGTCCGTGATCTCGGTCTTCAATTTATCAAGCTGCTCGGAATTGCGGATCGCTTCTTGTAGAAGATCGTCCAACTTATCGTTTCCCTGCAGACTACCGCGCAGGTCCGACAGCTTGGTACGAAGTTCAAGCAAGTCGTTCAACGGCTTTATCTGCTTGGCTACCTGCGTCGGCTCAAAGTCTTCCAGGCTACGGAAGTTCAGCTTCACCTTGATCTGGCCGGCATCCGCGTCGTCACTGATCTTGTTTTCAACTGAGAAAGAAAGGTGAGGCTTCATCGCGGCCAAAACCGAATCAAAATTGTCTGGATTTACTTCGACGAATTTGCGATCTTTCAACCGGGGTAACGGTTCTTCCGGCATGCCTGTGAAATCGCCGAACACTCCCATTACAAAGGGAAGTTCTTTTTTCTCTATTGCTCCACCGGTTTCCACATCATAAGTAATGTGAACACGGGGTGAACGCACTCTATCAAGTTTGTGTTGTAAGCTCTCGGCCATATGCGCTGTTCAGCGAACCTGTATTGCGTACCGGTAAGGGTTACGTAATTCAAACAGAGTTTATCATGAAATGTTCTGACTGCAAGCAAAATTTTTCGTGTTCGCAATCTACCTGATCGCATAACCTTGACACGCGTTGTGCAAATAGGGAAAGGTAACTTCTCTTAGCTGCGAAGCTGAGACCTGTCGCTGTTTCGGCGCCGCTTTGATGTCAGGGGCGGAGTCTGTTAGGGTGAGGAGTTCCATGCCTCTGCTCGAGCCCGTGATTTGGGCCAAAGGTACCATTCTTTCGCCGCAATACCTGCAGAGTCAGGACAGGTTCCTCACGGACTCGCTCCAATTCCATCTGCGTGCCTTAAATTTCCGGCCATGGGGTTTCCAAACTCTTCGCATCGACCAGCAAGCCCTTGCGGCAGGAACACTGTCCGTGTCGGAGGCGTCAGGCATCATGCCCGACGGACTTATTTTCGACATCCCCGCTTCCGACCCGAACATTTCTCCGCGCGCGATCGCCGGCCGTTTTCTGGAGGACCAGGAGACGCTAGATGTTTATCTTTCCATTCCGCAGTATCGGGACCAGGGGATGAACATAGCCAAAGGAGCGCGGGAGGGCCAGACCCGGTTTCGCGCAGAGGTGGAGATGTTGCGCGACGAGAACACGGGGCAGACGGAACGGCCGGTGTTGCTGGCGCGCAAAAACTTCCGCATCCTGTTCGAAGGTGAGAGCCGGGAAGGCAGTTCCACGATGCGGATTGCAACGGTCCGCAGCACGCCCTCTGGCTTATACAAGCTGGAACCGCACTTCGCTGCGCCGCTGCTGAATCTGAACGCCAGCGAGTATCTGCTGGCTATCGCCCGCAGGCTGGTGGAAATCGTTTCCGCCAAAATTAGCGTCCTTTCCGGCGGACGGAGGCAGAAAAACCAGAGCCTTGCGGATTTCACGGCGTCGGATATTGCAAACTTCTGGCTGTTGTACACACTGAATACCTCGTTTCCAGCGCTGAGCCACTTATTCGAAACACGCGGGGGCCACCCGGAAATGTTGTTTGCGGTCATGCTCACCATGGCGGGTTCGCTCACCACGTTTTCGCAGAAGATTCACCCGCGCGATCTGCCAGCGTACGATCACGACGATCTTGGGGCGTGTTTCACCGATCTGGATGAAAAGCTGCGCCTTCTATTAGAAACGGTGGTGCCCAGTAACTTCGTTTCTCTTCCACTGAAATTGGTTCGGCCCAATATCTACGCAACATCCATCGATCGAGATGATTACCTTCAGAAGACGCGTATGTATCTCGCCATCGGAGCGGACACGGGGCAAGCCGATTTGATCGCCAAGACGCCCAACCTAGTCAAGATCTGTGCTGGGGATCATATCGACATCATTGTGCAGCGGGCGCTTGCCGGCGTGTCGCTCACCCATTCCGTAAGCCCACCCAGCGCGATTCCGTTGAAGTTGAACTATCAGTACTTCAGCTTGAACCAGAGTGGCGGCCCGTGGGAAACGATTCTGCGAGCGCGCAACTTAGCGGCCTATGTTCCGGGCGACTTTCCGAACCCGAAGCTGGAGTTGATCATACTTTTACCGGATGCGGCTTAGTCTTACAAAACGAAGTAGAGAACGATGACGACGATCAACAGAACGGCGCTCCCCACTAACACCCATTTCATGTAGGTTTGTTTTTGCTTCTTACGCGGCACCACCCGCGCCGGCTTTGGCGCAGGCTTTGGTTCCGCGCGAACCGGCTCTTTTGTGGGGGCCTTGAACATGTTGGTGAATTCGCTGGGGCCGGTGGTTTCTGCTGGGGGAGAGGGTTGACCGGCGTTGGGAAACTGGAACGCACGGGTGGCGTCTCCACCTCCTTTCGCAGGCTTAGCGGGAGGGTGCGCTTCCGGCGCCGATGCCGGCATAGCCTCCATCATGCGCGTGAAACCACTTTCCGGCCGTTGTTTCTCTTCCGAAGGCGCGGAGGGAGCAAATGGTTGCGGTTTCAACCCGGCCCGAGCCATGGGAGATTCCATCATGCGCGTGAACTCGCCGGGCTGTGGCTCGTTACGAGGACGTTCTGGGCTCTGGGGAAAATCAATGAGGCTCTGGCCGGGGGTGCCTTCGAAGAATCCGCCGCCTTGCTGAGGATCACGGGGCGCGGCGGGACTGGCAGGCGCAAACATTTGCGTGAACTCTCCGGGGGTGGAAGCAGGAGCCGCTTTGGGTGGCGTGGCGGGCTGAGGTGCGGGCGTCGGTGTCCTTGGCGGGACCTGGAATAGCAGCGTAGCATCCAAGTTTGCCTGC
>JAYTGM010000447.1:0-3793 GCA_043733425.1 Terriglobia bacterium | reverse complement strand
CGCATAGAGAGATGCCGCTTCAACTCAGCCACTTCACCGCCAGCCGCTTGAACTGGCAGGCCAAGCCCGCCAACCTCGTCTCGCTTGCCGCCGAACTGCGGTTAAGTCTCGATAGTTTTATCTTCGTGGACGATAACCCCAAGGAAACCGCCGAAGTGGCCGAGAGCGTGCCTCAGGTGCTCTCGCTCATCATCCCCGAAAGCGGGACAGAGCACTTCCTTGAACATGTTTGGGCTTTCGATGAAGCAACCGTCACCGAAGAAGACCGCAAGCGCAACGCGTACTACGCGCAAGGCCAGGAGTTCGGCCGTCAATTGAAGCGCGCCCAGAACCTGCGGCACTTCATGGATTCGCTCGCCCTGCGCGTCACCTTCGGGAACGCCACGCCAGAGCGGCTGCCGCGAATTGCTCAGCTCACACAGCGGACCAATCAGTTCAACTTCTCCGGAATTCGCCGGACCGAGTCTGAACTCGCAGGGCTCGAATGCCTCACCGTCCATGTAGCCGATCGCTTCGGCGATTATGGCCTCACCGGCGCGGTGCTTTTCCGCGTCGAGGCAGACACTCTTCAGATCGATACGTTCGTACTCAGTTGCCGCGTGCTGGGCCGCGGTGTGGAACATGCGGTAATGGCTCATCTGGGCGCGCTCGCAGTTGACCGTGGGCTAAAGGCCGTTGCGGCCGCTTTCGTTCCCACGGGAAGGAACCGGCCCGCCGAACAGTTTCTGCAAAGCATCGGCACCCCGCCCTTCCGCTTTGAATCCACCGAACTTCGCAATTTGAAATGGAGCCCCGAACCGCTCGAAGACGAACCGGCTCCCGCTCCGGCGCCTTCCCATGCCAAGCGGCCCGATTACGCCGCCATCGCGCTGGAGTTCGGCACCGTCGAACAAATCCGCGCCGCCATGGCCCCGTCGTCTCACCCTACTGACCCCGCGCTCACGCTGACCGAACGCCAACTCGCCGGCATCTGGGCCGGGCTGCTAGGCAAAGGCACCATCAAAGCGCAGGACAACTTCTTCGATCTGGGCGGCCACTCCCTGCTCATGGTGCAGATGGTGATGCGCGTGCGCGAAGCCTTCGGCGTCGAACTCAGTGTCGATGACGTATACTCCGCCACCCTGACCCTGGCCGATCTCGCGCGCAAAATCGAAAGCGACCCAGATGACTACAACGCCCTGATGAGTGAGATTGAGGCGATGTCCGATGAAGAAGTCGAACGCCTCCTGAAGGAGGCGTAAATGCGCATTCTCCTCACCTCCAGCGCGTCGTATGCGCCGCCGCGCGGCGGCTCTACGCGCGGCAATCTGGTCTGGCTCAAACAGCTTGTCCGGGAAGGCCACACCATCCAGGTAGTCAGCTCGGCATGGGGTGAAGAAGCGCACTCCGTCACCGACGGAATCGAGATCCGCACGGTGAGAGACTTGGCCGTGCGCGCCACTGTATTGGGTGAGGCCATCCGCGCGTTCGATCCCGATATCGTTCTTGTCTCCTCGGAAGATCTGAGCCACACATTACTTCGCGAAGCAGCGCGAACCGCACCAGGGCGCATCGTATATCTCGCACATACTCCCCAGTTCTTTCCCTTCGGACCGGAAAGCTGGAACCCGGACAGTGCCGCGACAGAAGCGGTGCGCGGTGCACGCGCAGTGATTGCGATTGGGCACCACATGGCGGCATACATTGAACAGCACGCCGGCTGCAAGGCAAAGGTGATTCATCCGCCCATCTACGGCAGCGCGCCCTTCCCTCAGTTCGGAAACTTCGGCGCGGGCCAGGTGCTCATGATCAACCCCTGCGCTGTGAAAGGCATCAGCATCTTTCTCGCGCTAGCCGCCCGCTTTCCCGCTCTCTCTTTCACCGGTCTCGCCGGTTGGGGCACCACGTCGGAAGATCGCGCCAGCATGGCCAGGCTCCCCAATATCCGCCTGCTCGAAAGCGTGCCCGAGATCGATTCCGTCCTCAGCGAAGCCAGCGTTCTGCTGATGCCGTCTCTCTGGTACGAAGGCTTCGGCCTTATCGCCATGGAAGCCATGCTCCGCGGCTTACCGGTCATCGCGAGCGATTCAGGCGGCCTCAACGAAGCCAAAGCGGGAACTGGTTTTGTCATACCCGTAAAGCCCGTAACGCAATATCAGCTTGAGTTCGATGAAGTCCACATGCCGAAGCCGGTGATCCCGGAGCAGGATCTGGAACCGTGGATCGCGGCAGTCAGCACTCTCACCACGGACCGCGATGCATACGCACAGGAAGCCCAATCCTCGCGGGCACGGGCGATACAGTTCGTATCCGCGCTTGACGCGGCCGAGCTTGGCCGGCTGCTAACACCAAACTGGATGCGCATCCTGCTGGCGCATAACTCGCTTTATTTCCCTTCGCACGGGGGCGGAGACAAGAGCAATCGGTTGCTGATGGAAGCGCTTGCCGCGAAGGGTCACCAGGTGCGGGTTGTCTCACGCGTGGAACACTTCGGTGAAGCCGCTCACCAGAGGTTGGCCGGGCAGCTTGCCCAGCGCGGAGTAAAGTTCGAAGAGACCGATGAACTAATCCGGTTTGAGCGGCACGGCGTGGATATCAGAACACTCACACGTTCTTCGCAGCTCCGCGCGTACTTCACTCGACAGATCGATGAGTTCGATCCCGACGTCATCATCACCTCCACGGATGACCCCGCGCAGTTGCTGTTCGATATCGCGCGCCGCGCCAAAAGAGCGCGCGTGGTGTACCTGATCCGCGCCACCATTGCCACTCCCTTCGGCCCCGATAGCTCCATGGTGAGTGCCGAAAAAACGGCTGTGCTCCGGCAGGCCGATGGCGTTGTCGGTGTTAGTGAATACGTGGCGGGGTATGCACGTCAGTGGGGCGGCCTCAACGGAACCCATGTACCCATCTCCCTGATGGAAGCTGGCCCGGCTCATGCACTCGGCAGCTTCACGAACAAGTTCGTCACCCTGGTGAATCCATGCGCGGTGAAGGGCATCGACATCTTCCTGGGTCTTGCGGAAACAATGCCGCAGATTCAGTTCGCCGCCGTCCCCACATGGGGAACAACGCCGGAAGAGTTCCGCCGGATGAGGGCGCTGCCGAACATCACGCTGCTGCCCCCGGTAGACGATATCTCAGAGGTGCTGCGCCAAACGCGCGTGATGCTGGTGCCCTCCGTATGGGCCGAAGCGCGTTCCCGCATGGTGATGGAAGCCATGCTTAGCGCCATCCCCGTGATGGCGAGCGACGTAGGCGGGCTCAAAGAAGCAAAGCTCGGTGTCCCGTATCTGTTACCTGTGAACCCGGTCACGCATTACCGGCCCGAACTCGATCCCAACATGGTCCCCATCGCCGAGGTCCCGACTCAGAACATCGCGCCCTGGCAGACGGTGCTTCAGAAATTGACCACCGATGAGCAGCACTGGAAAGAAATCTCTCTTCAATCGCGCACCGCAGCCCTGGAGTATCTGGAGCAACTCACAATCGATCCGTTTGAAGCCTATCTGGAAGAGTTGATCCGCAAGCCCAAGCGGCAGCCGGCAGTCTCTGACGATAGAAAGCGGTTGCTGGCGCTTCGTTTGAAACAGCGCCAGGCAACCGGGTGGTTCCCGAAATGTACGGCCAGCGATGCGCCCAAGCTATTCTGCTTCCCGCATGCCGGCGCCGGTACGTTGTCGTATTTCTTCTGGTCGGTCGAGCCGTTTGCAGTCTGTCCGGCGCTGCTGCCGGGCCGCGAGGATCGCGCTGCAGAGACGCCCTTTGAGCGCATGCCCGACCTGATCACGGCCTTGCACGCAGCCATCAAGCC
>JAYTGM010000446.1:0-10130 GCA_043733425.1 Terriglobia bacterium | reverse complement strand
TGGCCCCGCTTGGTTGGTATTTGTCGACGCCTGCGATGCAAGGTCTCGACGATCAGGCTGAGTGCGTTTCGCGGCAGCTCGCTGAAATTTATCGGGTAGTCGCGTCCACAGACAAAGCGCAGGTCGGGCAACTTTGCCATTGACGAGACGGGATGTGACGCAGCGAGAGAGGCATAGCCGCAGCTATGACTTGATCGATGAGGGACGCGCGCGGCAGTGTTGGAGGCTGGCCCCGGAGCCGATGCTATCTACCTGCTCTACCCATTGGACCATGTTTGAAAAATTTCTGCGGGTCGCAGCCTGGTTCGCGGCTCGCCAGCCGCAACGCAGCCCACCTGCGCAGGTAGGAGAAGCTGCCGCAGCCGATGGAGTCATTGACTTTGTGATTGTCGGGTGTTCGAATGAAATTCAGGATAGCTCGGAGTTGCCCATGACAATCGATTTGCTCAGGCTTCAAAGTTCGAGGATGTGGAAGCATCCGCGGAAGCGCTTGAAACTTCAAACGCCGCGATTGGGAATGTTGTCACGCAGAAAGCAATTCAGGATCTGCCGCTGAACGGACGTAACCCCCTGTCGCTGATTGTGCTGGAGCCGGGAGTCGTGCAGCGCTCAGCGGGCGGAGCAGGCAGCGGGCTGCATGTGAATGGTTCGCGCGACCGCAGCTTCAACGTCACCATCGATGGCATTGAGGCGAATGAATCCACAGTGCCGAACCCGGTCAGCAATCTTTACCGTTTGACGCCGGACAACGTGGAAGAATACAAGGTAACCACCAGTAATGCGTCGCCCGAAGAAGGGCGCAACAGCGGCGCGGCGATTTCCATTGCCACCCGCAGCGGCACCAATCAATTTCACGGCAGCTTTTTTGAGTTTGTCCGCAATACCGATTTCAATGCAAGCGATTTCTTTGCGAATGCCAAAGGAACGCCGAAGCCGGAAATCAAGCTGAACCAGTTTGGGTTCGAAGTAGGCGGCCCGATCATCAAAAATAAGACGTTCTTTTTCGGTGGATGGCAGCAGACCAAAGCGAATTTTACGCAGCCCGTGGATCAGAGCCTCGGCTCGGCGCCGACGATCTATACCGCAAGCGCCAAAGCGGGAGTTTTCCGATATTTTGTGGCAAATCCAGCGGCACCGTTGGTGATAGGCGGGCAGACCATCATACGGAACGGGCCGCAGTTAGTGGACCGCGCAACGGGCCAGTATGTTGCGGGCGTGCGGAATTGCGCCAGCCCAACTGATCTGGGTTGCGTGCAGAGCTACAATTTCGCCGCGAATGACCCGAAGAGGATCGGCGTGGATAAGACGATCGGCACGCTATTCGGAAAACTGCCAACGCCGAATGACTATGGAGCGGGCGATGGTTTGAATTATGCGGGATATTCGTGGAACCCGCCGACGCGGGTGGGCGGTCCATCCTACAACGTTCGCGTTGACCATACATTCAACCAGAGAAACACGGTATTTGTGCGCTGGCTGCAATCCACTTACAACACCAATGGCGGCGATCCGCTAAATGGGCGCCCGGTTATTTATCCGGGCTTCCCGCCGGAGGGCGAAGTATTCCGCAAAACGAAGAATCTGGCTGTAAGTTACCGGCGCGTTTTCTCGCCAAGGGTAGTGAATGAATTCACCGCTGGTTTCGCGCGGTTTATTTTCCTGTTTACGCAGGGCGAGGCGAATCCGGATTTCCCGAATATTCCACCGTATGCCTTCAATAACGTTACCAGCCCCTATACGAATACTCCGCGGACGGCGCGAGCCGTGACCACGCCTCAGTTTCTGGATAATTTGAGCATCATCAAAGGAGCGCATTCCATCCGCACGGGGCTGAATGTGCGTTTCTACGAACATAACGATCAGCGCGGCCAGCCTGGCGGAGTGAACGTGACGCCAGTGCTTTCGTTTTCAGCCGGGGTTCGCCCGCCGCAGGGGTTTATTACACCTTCGGTGGGAACCAACGGAATCAATTCGACCGATAATACCGGCCTGTTGAATACGATTAACGACGTGCTGGGCATTCCTGCCCAGTTGCGCCAGGTTTTTCTGGGAGATATCAAGAGCAACAACTATCTGCCCTTCCTGACGAACGCCGGGGTAACGCTTTGGTCGCAGGGGATTCGCGCTAAGCAATACAACATGTATGTGCAGGACGAATGGCGCATACGCCAGAATCTGGTGATCAATTACGGTGCGCGATGGGAAGTAAACCCGGCACCGACCGAGGCGGGAGACCGCGCCTATGTACCCGATAAACCGATTGACGGCTCAAAAGGCCCGGTGGGCTTTGTGCATTCTGACCGCTGGTATGGGAACAATAGCCTGGGCGCCGTCGGTCCGCGTATTGGGCTGGCGTGGCAACCGGGGAAGAGCGGAAAGACCGTGATTCGCTCGGGATACGGTATCTCTTTCGACCCGATTTCAACGTTCCAGGTGACTGCCGTTGCGGGTAAAGTTCCCGGCTTGACGACGGCTTGCACCGCAACTATCGGCTCTCAGACACCGGGTTGTGCCGCTGTACCGGATCTGCGGATTGCCGGCGGATTTCCGCTGCAATTGCCCCCCCCCGACCAACAAGCCCTCAGACAGCTTAACGCTGCAGCCTTCCCTTCTTACTTCGGCGCCGGCTTTGACGGTTTTCGATCAGAATTTGAAGCTGCCGACGGTGCATGAGTGGAATCTGACCATTCAGCGGCAATTGCCAGGCGATGTGGTGGTACAGGCCGCGTATATCGGCAAACGCGGGCTTCGTCTGCTGCGCGGCTACGATCTCAATCAGATTAATGCTGACCCGATCTTACCCTCGTTCCTGGCGCTTCAACAAAATCGCTCAGCGGGTTGCAATCCGGATGGTAGCGGATGCCCGGGCGGAGTGACTGGAAGTGCGGTGCCCCTGGTTACCAGCGGGACTTTGACAAGCGCCTTCGTGAATAGCAGTACGACGGCTACCGATCTGGTCAACAATGCAGCGGGTAACTTTGCCGGACGCATTGAACAAACCACCCTGGCGGCACATCTTCGCCCGAATCAACAATTCGGCGCGATCACTTATGTAGATTCCGGTGGTGATTCTTACTACCACTCTTTCCAACTAACTGCCCGAAAGCGATTCAGCCAGGGGTTATTACTCGGTTTCGCCTACACTTTGGGTAAGTCGATCGATGACCAATCGGTGGATCCTATTGGAGCTTCCTCCGGCGGGGGACTTTCTACAACCAATTCACGCACGCCCGTAGATACACGCGACTGGCGCAATGAACGGGCGCGCAGCGATTTCGACCGCAGGCATGTGTTGGTTAGCAATTTCGTGTATGAATTGCCTTTCGGGAAAGGAAAGACTTTTCTGAGCGGGATGAACGGAATCGGCAATGCAATCCTGGGCGGCTGGGGCGTGAACGGAATCTATATTTTCCAGAGCGGTGAGCCGTTTTCTGTCCGCAGCGGGCAGCGAACCTCGAATTTTTCGCATGAATCGCGGGCCGATATTGTTGGTGCCAAGCCAGAGACTGGACTCTTCGACCTGCCCGGGATTGTAGGGCCAGTGGTGTTCGCGAATGGCAGAACGGGTTTTGCCACTCCAGCACCGGGCGGAGACGGCGCAGGAAGGAATATCTTTACGGCATCGAACTTTCACAATTTGGATGCGAGTGTCTCAAAGAATTTCAACTTCACAGAGCGATTGCGGCTTCAGTTCCGGGCTGAGGCGTTCAATGTGTTGAATCATGTAAATTTCGACAATCCGCGCGATTCATCCTCGGGAAGCCCGAGCATCGCGGCAAGCACCTTTGGACAGGTGTGTTGCGCTTCCGTGGCGCCGCCTTCCACTCAGACTGTAATTCAGACCGGTGAAGCGGCGCGCGTACTGCAGCTTGGTTTGAAGTTGTATTTCTAGTTACATGGATTTTGATAACTGCCCGCGCTTTGGCTTGGTTCATGCAAACCTAACCCGCGGGAGTTAGTCATGACCATCGATACCTTAGATAGCCTGCTGGAAGAACAACTGAAAGATTTGTATGATGCTGAAAAGCAGCTTACAAAAGCGTTACCAAAAATGGCAAAGGCCGCCAAAGACCCGGAATTGAAAACTGCGTTTACTGATCATTTAGATCAGACAAAAGGACAGGTTTCGCGGATTGAACATGTCTTCGAGTTATTGGGGAAAAAAGCCAAATCGAAACTGTGCGCCGCCATGAAAGGGTTGGTGGAAGAAGGCAAGGAGTCAATTGAGGAAGACGCCTCCGACGAAATGAGAGACTGCATGCTGATTGCTTCGGCTCAGCGCGCCGAACATTACGAAATTGCCGCCTACGGTACGGTGCGCACAATCGCGGAGACTCTTGGGAATCAGGAAGTGGCGGACCTGCTGCAGCAAACACTGGAAGAAGAAGTTCAGACCGACGCCAAGCTGAGCGAGATTTCCAGGCGAATTCTGAATGCCTCCAACGATGACGGCGAAGTAGAGGACGAGGAGGAAGACGAAGACGAGTTGGAAGACGACGAAGAGGGCGACGAAGAGGACGAAGAAGAGGACGACGAAGACGAAATGCCGAAGCCGGCTCCGGCCACGAAGAAAGCCCCGGCTCCGGCAAAGCGGAAGCGTAAACTTTAGAACCACGACCAGTTCGCGACCGGGTGACTGGCCCAGGTTTTGTAATCGAAGTGCCACCACTCACTCTCGTTGACAGTAAAACCCTGTTGTTCCATGGAACGGCGGAGCAGATCGCGATTGGCGCGCTGCTCCGCCGTTCCGCCTTGATAACCGGGATAAGAGCGGTCGGTCATCTCGTCATATTCGCCCGGCATGGAGAGAAGCCGTTTACTCCGCAGATTGTAGAGCGTAAGATCGACAGCGCAACCGCGGTTGTGCCTGGAGCCCTTGGCGGGGTCCGCCACGAATTCCCGCTTGGCGGGAGGCGTTGCATCCCAGAACTCCTTTGTGACAGACCAGGGGCGGTACGCATCGAAAACCAGCAGACCCAGACCTTTGAGTTTCAAATTCTGGTCTACTCGATTAAGTGCATCCGCAGCTTCGCGCTGCAGGTACGCGTGGCCTGTTTTGTAAACCGGGCGTCTCATAAAGTTATTGGCGGTGGCGTAGCGGATGTCCGTGCGTTGCGGAATTTCAATTAGATCGCCGCTCAGAACCACCGTTACCGCCGCTGGAGTCACTTCGACATGATCGATGCCATGCACGAAATCGAACCAAGTGGCAATTTGCGCGTCGGGGTGGGTGGGGCGGACGTATTGATCGATCAGCCAATCCACCACGCGGCCTTGCACGACGAATCCGCCCACTTCGGCCCGGTCGATATCCACGCGGCCCGTGCCGTCATGAGACTGAATGAGCGCTGTTGCGGAAACAGGATGCTGTCCACGCAGAAGATTCTGAACAAACCAGTTGGGTGCCTGCCCAGAGGCATGTTGTACCTCAGCGAAATCCACATTTGCGGTTGCCGTGACCCGTCCGTTATCGAGGATGATTCTGGGGTTGTGCACGCCGGCGGGAAGCTGCGTGCGGATCCAGCTATTCCATTCCGGGGCAGTCATCACCACATGGGTTCCGGGCCTCAGTTTTTCGGTTTCAATTTGAGCGAATTTGTAATCGAGCGAATGCGGCGCGGCGAAGAGAAGCAACGCCATGGCCGGGCGGCGGCCCCGGAAGGCCTCAAGTATTCCTTTCCATTTGCGCAAAATCAATTCAGCAAGATTCAGCAGCAGAGCCAGGGCCAGCAAGCCGGGCCACAGTTGCAGCGTTCCGGGAACGAAGCGGCCATTGGCGTTGAACACGTTGCCTGGGTTCGACAAGCTGGCATGGAACACGCCCCCCGTCGATTCGGCAATCTGTTTCAGCAGCAAAGCATTTGAGCCGTACTCGCGCAACTCGGCTTCCTCGCGGTAAAAGCCCACTTCCGGGAAAGCCTTTGAATCGGCTGCGGGCCGGATGCGGAATAATCCTTGAGTTGCGCCGATTGCTACGGTGGCGCGGTACGTTCCCGCCGCAAGCTTGGTAACTTTCATCGGCTTCGCGAACTTGCCAGGCCCAAGAGCAAACACGTCCGGCGTCTTTGCGGGGTCAGGCGTATTGCGGCTCAGATGATAGTTCACAATCAGTTCGCCGGAAGCTACGTCGTATGAAGAGACAGCCTCAGTGGCGGTGGAGTGAGGCAATAGATCACGAAATACATTGGCCCAGAACTTATCGAACCCCGGCCAACTCACCCAATTCGCGGCCCAGCGGCTTTTGGCATCGGAAGCGAATACCGCGGACCGGCCCAAACCATATTGCCAGCGCACGAATAACGGATCTTTCTTGCCCTGGTTTAGAATGTCTATTTCCATCAGCTCCGCGGCGCTGGGCTTCTGTTCAAAGCGCACGTAACCTTGCAAAGCCGGAGCGCTTTCCATTCCCACGCCTTCCAGCATCTCCGCCTTCTGCAACACTGCCGCATGGATAGATTTCTCAATCGCGGTGGTGCCGGTATGCTCCTGTACGTCTTTCAGCAGGATCTGTTCGAGGCCGGCCGGGTCATTCAGAAAATAAGATTTCCCTTTCGAGAAAGATGCGATTTTTTCGAGATACGCGCGGTTCACGTCCTGGCCCAGGCCCACGGTCGAGATGGTGACGTGATTGGCGGCCGCCTCACGGGAGAGGCCCATGGAATCGCCCTCTTCCGAGATGCCATCGGTCAGCAGAACAATGTGCTTATAAACAGCTTTTACCGCCGCGATCTTGTGATAGCTTTCCGCCAGGGCGGGCGCGATCTGTGTGCCGCCATCGGGCGTGATACCAGCAATCAGGCGCTTGATCAGCGTGCGGTCTTCCGCTTTGCGAATCGGCACGGCCCATTGGAAGGAATTGTCAAAGATCAGGACGCCCACGGAATCGATCGGACGCAGATTCTCCACAACACCGATAGAGGCAGCGCGCGCGAGTTCTATCTTCTTGCCTTCCATGGAAGACGATTTATCGATGACGAGCACGACGCATGTGCCTTCTGGAGAACGCGGTGGGGCTAGCTTCGCGGGGAAGGAGCGTTCGAGCGCGTCTTCCGGAGTGCCGGGCTTCTTTTCTACGTACTGATTCTTTTCCCCCGCGATCCATAGCAATCCCCCGCCCTGTTGTTCGAATTTCTCAATGCGCGCTTTGTCCGGGGCGGGAATTGCTTCCATATCCCAGTTGTTGAACACCAGCAATTGGTAATCGTCCAGCTTCGGTGGGAGCGGCTGAGCGCTTAGCGTCCAATCGAATTGATTGGCGCTTAAGGCATGCGTCAGGTGATCTTCTGAACCAGCGGGGTCCTGCGAGAGCAGCAGTACTTTGGGGCGCCGCACAGTGACCGCTTGTTCAAAGCGCGCGTCGCCAAGCGAAGCGGTATGCAGAAGGCCCGCGACATCCACCGCGCCCGTCGCCGTCAGGCTGGAACGGACACGCAGGTGATTCTCACCAGCCTGCAATTGAACACTGTTGGTGCCCAGCGATTTTCCTTCAGCGAAGATTTCCACCGTAGCCTCGGAAGCAGACGGCGCGCTCACGGTCAGATCGATGGGGAAGTGTTCGCCCGAAAATACTTCCGCCGGAAAGGAAACGGATTCCGCGCGAAGGTTCGGCTTCGGGCGACCCGCCATGGCGAACGTATCGATGGGAACGCCTAGCTGCTGCGCCTGCCAAGTGGCCCGTGTGACGGTGCCCGCGTTCTCATGACCATCCGAGATCAAAGCCACGCGATGTACTTTTCCGGAAGGCAGCTGCGCAATGGCATCGCGAATGGCGGTTTCGAGGTTCGTCGCACGGGAGGCGTCACCGGGAGAGGTGGAAAGGTTCCAGCTTCCACTGCTGGATTTCGATGCCGTGGACGCCGAGCGCGCGAACCGAAGAATCTCCAGGGAATTCGAGCCCCGGTCTTTTTCAAATGCGTTCAAAAGAGCATTGGCTCCTTGAAGATCCTGTGCGCTGGTACTGGCGCTTGTATCCACCAACGCGGCTACGGCGACTTTTGTCTGGTTGAAATTCAGCCGTGGTTCAGCCAGCGCCAGAGCGATGGACAGCAGAGCTAGTGCTTTCAAAATCAAACTGCGTTTGTTCGGCGTCTGACGCCACTCCCACACGGCCCACGCGAGCGGAATCAGGGCGAAGAGCAAAAAAGCAGGATGAAGCAGAGTCATGCCACCTTCCGAAGACGGCTGGGAATGGCCGCGGAGATACGCTTCACCGCCTGGCCCCAGCGCATCCATTCAAATAGCAGCAAGCCCGCGGCAGCCACTGCAAGAATCTGCCAGATATCATGCGAACTGCGGGCGTCCCGGAACGTGGGCAGCCCCTTGCGGGCATTGGGTGGTACGGCCCATTTGCCATCCGCCAACTCAGGCAGGCTGAGCGAATAGATGGCTTCGCGCTCGCCGGAAATTACGCGCACCGTGCCCGGAGCGCCTGAAAAGAAATGCAATGATTCCCCTTGAATGGTGAACGGGACAGCCGAATTATCGGAACGCAAGACACGGATGCTGGCCGGGTCCGTGCCGGATGCGACGGTCACGTTAACGGTGCCGACGGGCTGAGTATTGATCTGCTTTTCCACAAAAGTATCCGGCGCAATCCAGCGGAAAATATTTGCGAATAAAAGCGGCGTGGCGAGTTCGTATCGCATGGCCGAAGGATGAAAGCCAATGGCGACCATTTTCGGATTAGCGGGCCGCGCCACAATTACGGGACCTTGATCTGTCTCGGCCACTTTGATATCTCCAGGCGCCGTGTTGAAAACGGAAGCGCTGGAAAGCCGGACATCGCGAGTCCTCAGCCCTAGCCCAAGAGGATTATCCGTGAGCCAGCGCAATTGCGACGGGTTGCTGATGCGCGCGCGAATGGGGATGGGAGAAAACTCGGCTGGAGGATCGATCCAGATGGAAGGCGCAAGCGGACGTTTGGCGGGGCGAAAGTTATCCAGCATGACCAACCCTTTGTCTGTTTCGACGTACTGGGCGGTTGTTTTGTATACGGCGGTGATCTGACCGGCTGCAGCCAGTAGGGGCTTTAGCGCCTCCGGCTTATCCGAGTAAACAGTAACGGCAAGTGGAGCGCTCGCGGGCAACTCTACCTGGGCCCGGTTATCGCCGGGAAAAGCATCGTTCGGAAGCAAGCGCACTTGCAGTATTCCCGTTGCGCGGGTTCGGTAAGAGAAAGTGGCCTCCTGCTCCGAATGCGGCGCGAGCACCAGGCGTTGCGCACCGGCTGGCGACGCGGAAACCGCGGCGGAGATCACTGCTTCGCGAACGCGCGAACCATAGTTGTGCACGGTTACCAGAATTTCCCACACCTCAGAATCGCCCGCCGCGCGCCGGAGTCCAATTTTGCGGAGGCCCATATTTTCCGTGTTATTCCCCACCAGAAGGACGCGCAGATTCGACGTGTCCTGAGTGATGGCATCGGGCTCGTTCACCAGGCCGGAGCCAACAAAAGCAATCTCCCCTCGCCCGCCAGCGTTACCTTGCGCGGTTTTAGCAACTGCAAGAGCTTGCTCCAGATTGAGTGAAGTGGAAGCGGGTTCCGAGCCTGCTATCGCCGCTTCCAGCTTTTGCCGGTCGCTTTCGAAAGGAGTAGCCGGCGTGGCTAATGCATCCGCGCGGATCAGCATCACTTCATCCTTGGCTGGCAGAGCGTGCAGATAGGCGAGCGCGCGCGTGCGTGCCAGATCCATTAGGGTCTGCCTGGAATTCGCCCGCGCGCCCATCCACGCCGAAGTTTCCAAAATCAATACATGGCGGCGTGCCATTCCGGCTTCACTCCCAATGCGAAGCTGTGAAATAGCCAGCAGCAAAAGAAGCATAGCCAGTAATTGCAAAATGAGTGAAAGCGGCTGTTGGATGTGCTTGCGGCGCTGCACTGCCGTGGGCTGCTCGGCTGCCGTCCAAAACCGAAGTGTGGAGACTACGATGCGGCGGCGCGAGCGGTCCAGCAAATACAGCGCTACCGAAATGGCCGATACCGCGCCAAACAGCACCAGAAATTGACCCAGCCCAAGATTGAGAAAAAACATTTTCTAGAGGGAGCTCCGGTTCACGCAACGCCCCTGACGCGAACAAATTTTCCGAAGACTACATCCTCAAGCGATTGCGCCGTAGAGACCCCAACATAT
>JAYTGM010000445.1:0-3810 GCA_043733425.1 Terriglobia bacterium | reverse complement strand
TGTGTTTTGCAAGCTGGCGTCAAGTGGTGCAGGCGAATCAAGAGATTAACGCAAGCCAGCAGGCGTTGGTGGATATAACCCAAGTCAGGACGTTAACGGTAGACGCCGAAGCGGGACAGCGAGGTTTCCTGATCACCGACGACATCGATTACCTGGATCCTTACACCAAGGCTCTGAACTTACTGCCCGCCCAAATTGGTAAGCTCCAGCGCCACGCGAAAGGCGACAGCCAAGCCGAGCGGGATGTCCGCGATCTTTCTTCGTTGGTGGATGTGAAAGTTACGGAAATGAAGCGAATCATTCAACTTCGCATTGACAGTGGTATCTCCGACGCTGTCGCCGCCGTTAAGGTTGGCCGTGGCAAACAGTTGATGGATTCCATACGGGCCCTTTGCACGCACATGGAACAGGAAGAGGTAAAGCTTCTGGTCGAACGTTCGCGCGATGCCGAGACTAAGAGTCAGATAGCAGGCGTAGTTACCATGCTCGCCAGCCTTGGCCTCTTCGGAATCGTATTGTTCACCAACCTGCGCATGAAGCGCGAAAAAGACCGGGCTCTCGAGGCAAGCCAGGCGAAAAGTATATTTTTGGCGAACATGAGCCATGAACTCCGCACGCCTTTAAACGCGATTATCGGATACAGCGAAATGCTGGTGGAAGAGGCGGAAGAAATGGGAACGCAGGAGAGCGTTCCTGATTTGCAGAAGATCAAGTCCGCGGGAAAACACCTGCTGGAACTGATTAATTCCGTTTTGGACCTCTCCAAGATTGAGGCCGGAAAAATGGATCTGTATCTTGAAACTTTTTCCGTTTGCGCGCTTGCCGACGATGTGATTTCCACCGTTCAGCCGATGGCGGACAAAAACAGCAATTTGCTTCTGAAGACCTGTCCGCTGGATATCGGAAGCATGCATGCCGATTTGACAAAGATTCGCCAGAGCCTTCTGAACCTGCTTTCGAACGCCTGCAAATTCACAACCAACGGAACCGTATCTCTAGTAATTCAGCGGGAGTTGGTGGGCGGAACAAATTGGGTTCGTTTTGAAATTAAAGATACAGGAGTGGGGCTGACAGAGGAGCAGGCCCGCGGGCTATTTGAACCATTTACGCAGGCTGATTCTTCCACCACCAGAAAGTTTGGAGGGACCGGCCTGGGCTTGGCGATCACGCACCGGTTCGCCGAAATGATGGGCGGCAAGATCGCATTGAGCAGCAAACTGGGGCAGGGATCCACCTTCACTCTTACCCTTCCGGCGACTCCTGTACAGCGCCAACAGGCACTTGCGGGTGACGCCAAAAACAGGGGTGCTGCAGCTGCGGCGAAGAAGGAAACAGGCTTGGTTCTGGTGATTGATGACGATCGCGCGGTGCATGAATTGCTACGGCACGCAATCGGAAAACAAGGCTTCCGCGTCGAGGGGGCACTCTCAGGCGAAGAAGGCCTCCGCATGGCGCGGCGGCTTCACCCTGACGCCATCACGCTCGATGTAATGATGCCTGGGATGGATGGATGGACAGTCCTGTCGAGCCTGAAGAGCGACCCGGATCTGGCGAAAATTCCGGTCATCATGCTGACCATTGTCGATGAAAAGAATCGCGGCTACTCCCTCGGCGCGGCAGACTACCTGACCAAGCCGATTGAACGCGACCGCCTGACTGCGGTGCTAATGCGATACCGCAAGACCACAAAGAACGAAGCACTTGTTGTGGAAGACGACCCGGCCAACCGGGAGGTCCTCACCAGGCTGCTGGAAAGTGATGGATGGAAAGTGGACCAGGCCGTCAATGGCCGTGAAGCCCTGACTCAGATGGAAAAAAGCGCTCCCGGTGTGATTCTGCTAGATCTGACGATGCCAGAGATGGATGGCTTTGAATTTATCAGACAGGTACGGACTCGGGAAGACTGGAAACTGATCCCCGTAATTGTCGTAACGGCGAAAGATTTAACCGCCGAAGAACGGGGAGTTTTGAACGGCCATGTCAGCCGGATTCTGCAGAAAGGCGAATATGACCGGGGTGAGTTGCTAGAGGAAGTCAGCCGCCTGGTGATTACGCGGATGGGGCGTTAGATCGGTGTTATATTCTGGACCAGGATGACTCGCCAGGTTACCTCGTGTTAACCCGTCAATCGACACTGCTTCTGTTAGTCGGCATGGTAGCGGGCAGTATGTACTCGCAGCCAAATGCAAACACCGCTTTCACTCGTTACTGCCAGGGGTGCCACAGCCAGGCCCTCAAAACCGGTGGGTTCGTTCTCGATTTATCCACGCTTGAACATCCGGAACGGCGGCAAGACGAATGGGAGAAAGTTGTTCGAAAACTGCGCGCACGAACCATGCCCCCCGCCGGGCTGCCGCGGCCGGACGAGACCACTTACAAAGCGATCACCGGGTTAATTGAATCCACACTTGACCGCGCAGCTGACATCAGCCCGAATCCAGGGAGAACAGAAACGTTCCGTCGGCTGAACCGCACGGAATATCAAAATGCAATTCGCGACCTGCTGTCTTTGGAAGTTGACGGGTCTACCCTGCTGCCCGGTGACGATGCCAGTCACGGCTTTGACAACGTCACGGTGGGAAATCTTTCGCCAACCCTTTTAGAGAGATATCTTTCCGCAGCCCGGAAAATCAGTAGGTTGGCGATTGGAAGCCCAAGCCATTCACCGGGAGGGGACACCTTCAATCTGCCGCCCGATCTCACACAGGAAGAGCACTTCGATGAGTTGCCTTTCGGCACAAGAGGTGGAACGTCAGTGCACTACACGTTCCCGCTCGATGCTGAGTACGATATTCAACTTCGGCTGGCTCGCGACCGCAATGAGCATGTAGAAGGCTTGAAAGAACCAGACCAGATTGAAGTTCTGTTGGATGGAGCGCGCGTCAAGGTCTTCACCGTTACCCCTCCGCCGAAAGGCAACGACCATCATCTGGTTGATAAAGATCTCAACATCCGCGTGCCGGTAAAAGCAGGTCCGCATATCGTGAGCGTTGCATTCCTGAAGACCCCCTCTTTACTTCTGGAAACTGAACGTCAGCCCTATCAGGCGCACTTCAACATGGACCGCCATCCAAGAATCCGCCCTGCACTGTATTCGGTTTCGGTTAATGGCCCTTATGCAGCCGCCGGACCAGGTGACACGCCCAGCCGGCGACAGATTTTTGTTTGCAAGCCCGCCCAAACAAAAGACGAAGACGCGTGCGCCAAATTGATCTTGGCGAAGCTGGCACGCCGTGCGTACCGGCGGCCGGTAAACGATTCAGATATCCGCAGGCCTTTCCGGTTCTACCAGGATGCGCGCAAGGAAGCCGGTTTTGAAGCCGGTATCGAGATGGGGCTGAGTGCTATCTTGATTAGCCCGGAATTTCTCTTCCGCGTGGAACAAGATCCGGCCGGCATTGCTACGAATACCGCTTACAAGGTCAGCGAAGTGGAGTTGGCCTCCCGTTTATCGTTCTTCTTGTGGAGCAGCATTCCTGATGACGAACTACTCAATCTTGCAGTGAAAGGAAGGTTGCGGACCCCGGAGATATTGAACGCGCAAGTAAAACGCATGCTGGCGGATAATCGCTCGCGCGCCCTGGTCACTAATTTCGCCGAGCAGTGGCTGCAACTGCGCAGGCTTGCGGCAATCACTCCCGACATGCGCACCTTTCCCGATTTCGACGACAATCTGCGAAAAGCATTTTTGACGGAGACCGATCTCTTTGTTGAAAGCATCATGCGTGAAGACCGAAGCGTGTTGGATCTGATTCGAGCGAATTACACGTTTGTGAACGAACGCCTGGCCAAGCACTACGGTCTTCCGAA
>JAYTGM010000444.1:0-3815 GCA_043733425.1 Terriglobia bacterium | reverse complement strand
GCCAATTTTCGTCTCTGCCCCGCGAAATGGATGACGGCCTGTCATGATCAGCAAAAGTAAGATTCCAAGCGAATAAACGTCGGAAGCGAGAGTGATGCGTTCGCTCAGGATCTGCCCGGGGCTCGCATAGTCCAACGTCATTACGCCTGTCTGCCCAAGCGGTGGCTCCTCGCGGGGGCATCGAAATCGCCGATGCCGGGTACATTCCGCCTTATCTCGACGGCAAAGTCTGGAGGCCCCATCCGAGAAACGCACTCTCAACGCCCAACGCCCACCATTTGATGTTTGGTGTAGTGACCCCGATTACACCGTGTTGAAGGATCGAGTCAGTAGCTGCGCAATAACTGCTCCTTATAGGCGGCTTCGTCGAGTTGGCCTTGCGATTTAGCAATCAATCCGTTCTGCGTTAAGCGCCATTCTTGATAGCCGCTAATACAGACGGGTTTGCCGGTGCCGGTGAGCGTCCATTGGTAGACAACACGCGGATCATCAATGGTGAAATTTTCCATTTTTACTACCAGATCGGGGAAGGCCTTCATAAAACTTCGAGCGGTCTCTCTGATTGCTGCCTGACCCGCGAATGGCGAGCCGTGATTAATGGTCAACAAGCCGTCGAAAGCAAAGAAAGCGGCGACGCTACCGGTATTCTAGCTGCACCAGGCAGCGGTATAGCGCGTGACGAATTGAGTTAAGCCTGCTTTGTCCACCCGCTATCCGCGAGCCAGCGCCAAAACAGTCTCCAGCAAGAGGTTCGCGCCGTTGGCGCAATCCTGCCAATCCGTCAGTTCCTTCGGAGAATGGCTGATTCCACCCACGCTTGGCACGAAGATCATCCCCATAGGCATGAGCGTCGCCGCCATCTGCGCGTCATGCCCGGCGCCACTTGGCAGGTGGCGTGAATCGAGCCCAAGTTTGTTGACAGCCGATTGGATCGCACGCTGTACTTCCGGCGATGCCGTAGTGGACTCGTCATGCCCGGCCTGCGTCACACTGATTTGCGTCCGAGTCGCCGTAGCAATTGCCTGTGCGCGCTCACGAATCTTGCCGCCCAGACGATGCAGTTTCGCAGAGGAGAGGTCGCGCAAGTCGATGTGCATTCGCACCTCGCCGGGAATCACGTTAGTGGCGTTCGGCAGAACCCCCATGTGCCCCACAGTTCCCATTTGCGCGCCTGGCTCCGAGCTAACCACTTCGCGAACCGCCAGCGTCAGCATCGAAGCGGCGATCAGCGCATCCTGACGATCGGGTATCGGCGTCGTGCCGGCGTGGTTTGCCACTCCAGTAACCGTCACGTCATAGTCGTCGATCGAGACAATTCCGTCGACCACTCCTGCTGGCACTCATTCGCGCGCGAGCGTGCCACCTTGCTCGATGTGAAGTTCGACATAGGCGTGATATGCTCCGGGCGCTATCAGGGCTTGCTCCAGCTTCGCGGGGTCTCCGCCGATACGGCGGATTGCTTCGGATTTCGTCATGCCGCGCGAAACCACATCGAGTTCCCTGGGTGTCATCTTACCCGCCACAATCCGGCTGCCGTTAAGACCGCCGCCGGAAAAGGACGCCTCTTCGCAAGCCCAAACAACCGCCGTTAGCGGCCGCTTGGTTTCGTTTCCGGCATCGTTAAGAACGCGGAGAACCTGCACCGCTGAAAGAGAACCGAGGTCGCCGTCGAAGTTGCCACCGCTGGGAACCGAATCGATATGGGAACCGAACAGTACCGGCGGCAAGCTCGGTTGGCTGCCCTTGCGGGACGCGAAGATATTGCCGGCAGTGTCGATTCTGACTTGGGCACCGGCTTTGCGCATCAGGTCCATCACGAACTGCCGTCCGGCAATGTCGGCGTCGGAATAACCAATGCGGCTCACACCGTCTTGGAAGGCTCCGCCAGCCTGCCTTCCGAAAACACTCAGGGCTTCCAGTTGTACACGCATCTCGGCCACGCCGATTTGCGGACCGGTGCTGGCGGCGGTTGAAAGCTTGCCAATGCCGGCAGCTGCCAGCGTCTGAACGAAATTCCGGCAGTTGATCATTTCGGCCCCTAGGGTAAGAGGGTACAGCAGAATTGACTGATCGGAGAAATGACATGCCCGAACTGCATTCGTCCCATAGTTCTTATCGAGACGATTCGGCTCGCCCGTCTCGATGCAATTCGGTAATGTGTCAACGGTTACTGAAAATGTCCCCTACCTACGTGTAATAGAAGCGGGATTCTTTCATGGATCGGTCTTCGGGCAAGCCATTTGCTGGGCGGTCGGTTCACTAACTTCGCTAAGCTATGAGGATGCGGAATGTTATGGGATGGGATTTGGCGCAATGCGGATGCCGTCTGATGACAGGATGGACGCGTAATGGCAATTGCGAGACCGGGCCGGAAGACACGGGAAGCCACACGGTGTGCGCGGTGATGACGGACGAGTTTCTGGAATTCTCAAAATCCCGCGGGAATGATTTGTCCACGCCGCATCCGGAATTTGGTTTCCCGGGGCTGCAAAAAGGCGACCGGTGGTGTTTGTGCGCGGCGCGCTGGTTGGAGGCTTATCGCGTGGGGAAGGCTCCGGCGGTGGTACTGGAAGCGACGCATGAAGCTGCGCTTAAAATCTGCCCGATGGAAGCTTTGGTGCAACACGCTTCAACTGGAACGGAGACGGTGAACTAACTGCGTGCCGGGCTTGGTCTCGACACTATTATCGAGTTCTGACTGCCCAGGAAATGCTCAACGTAAAGCGCGACTTAGCCAAGATTGCGCCCTATACACTCATGAACTCAGCAACACCGGGCCCGCGAATGAGACGGAGGTGTTGCAGAGCGAAATTGCCTAATAGAAGAGGTTGGGATGCAGCAGCACACGCTTCATCGGTCATGGGTAGAACTAGCCTCCGCGATAGGGGAACCGCAGCTAACGGTAGGAACCGTCGCTGCCGATATTGAAGCTTTGCCGCCTGCTCCTGACGACGCGAAATTGCTGAACGATCTCTGAATCAGAGCCCCGCGATCAGGTACGCGAAGTCCGACCTGGCAAAAACGGAAGCGGCACTGAAGCGCGCGCCGCGTGATCCGGTTGCCGATATTACCGTGAAAGCTGGAATCTCGCAGCACAATGAACCATCGCTCAATCCAGCCAGACGCGTCGGCATCGTTGGCTGCCCTCGCAGAACAGGAAGGTGTCCGCCAGGAGCTCACCGGTACTGAATTGTCGCTGCGCAAATGCTCGGCGGGCGTAACGGATGAATATCGGAACGCACTACTGATCGCCTCGCGTTTGGGATGAAGTCCTGCCGCGGACCCAGCGCAATTACGTCCTGATCGACAAACATTATGGCTTGATAAACGCGTCGTATTCTCGCGTGCTGAATCTGCAACGCAACCTTATATCAGGCCGGGGTCGAGTATTTAAAAGCTCTCGAAAACTCACACACCAGCTACGTCGTATTGGATGGGTTTCTCTATTCGGGCGGCCTGGATTCGCCTGGGATGGCAGAGCCCGCGATGAATAGTTCTTCTTACGGCGGCAAGTCTGGCGGAAGATTAGGTTCTCTCTCAATGAGTCGCGGGCTAAAGCTCACCGAACGCGACAGTGAGCATCTCCAGAGCGGGCTTCAACCGTGACCACACGGCTGCACGGGGTGTAAACAAAGATACCCTCCCCCCGTATGCCCGGTGGAACTGGAGAAGAACTTGCTTCACCTTCACCGCGCCAACATAGTGACGCAAATCTATTTTTATTAAGGAGACAAATGCATGCATAAAGATCCAGTTTGCGGAATGAACGTGGAAGCTGCTTCGGCTGCGGGAAAAAGCGACTATAGCGGCCAGAC
>JAYTGM010000443.1:0-3817 GCA_043733425.1 Terriglobia bacterium | reverse complement strand
TGCTCGCTCCCACGGAAATCCTCGCTACCCAGCATTACTTCTCGCTCCAGCCGCTCTTCAGAAAACTGGGCTACCAAGTGAACCTGCTTACCGGTTCCAGCAAAGACAAAGCCCAATTCAAGCGCGGGCTCGCGGCAGGCATGATTCAAGTGGCAATCGGCACTCACGCCCTTATTCAGCAAGACGTCGAATTTCAGAATCTCGGCCTCATCATCATTGATGAACAACATCGCTTCGGAGTGATGCAGCGCTTTGAGCTAGGCCGCAAAGGCGTTGCACCCGATGTACTGGTGATGACCGCGACGCCCATTCCGCGCACACTCGCGATGACCCTCTATGGCGATCTTGACGTATCCGTCATCGACGAGCTTCCACCGGGACGCAAGCCGATCGTGACCAAGCACCACACCGCCGATTCAATCGAGCAAGTCTGGAGCTTTCTCAAGCAGCAGATCGATCTTGGCCGCCAGGCTTACGTGGTGTATCCCGTAATTGAAGATTCCGAAACGCAAGCCACCAAAGCCGCGCAGACAGCACACGAACACCTTTCGCGCGAAGTGTTTCCGCAAACGCCCGTAGCACTCCTGCATGGCCGTATGCCGCCCGCGCAGAAAGAAGCCGTGATGGCCTCCTTCAAGGCAGGCGAAACCAAAATCCTGGTCTCCACAACCGTGATTGAGGTTGGCGTCGATGTACCGAACGCCACCGTGATGGTGATCGAGCAAGCGGAGCGATTCGGCCTCTCGCAGCTTCACCAACTGCGCGGCAGAGTAGGTCGGGGCGCGGAGCAAAGCTTCTGCCTGCTGGTCACTGAAAAGTTGGGCGATACAGCCAAAGAACGCATCCGCACCATGACCGATACCAACGATGGGTTTGCCATTGCAGAAATGGATCTGAAACTCCGCGGCCCCGGCGAGTTCTTCGGCACCAAACAATCGGGCATGCCCGCTTTCAAGATCGCCAGCATCTTGCGGGATAGCGAGATCCTCGAAATCGCCCGACGCGAAGCGATTGCCTTCATCGCCAAGCCCCCGTCCCGCGCAGCTTTGGCGCAAGCCGCTGCGTACATCCGCGATCACTGGCAGCGCAAATACGGTCTGGTACAGGTAGGCTGAAACCGTAGCGCTGAAACGAAAAAGGCCCACCTTCCCGAAGGAAAGTGGGCCAGGTATAGCGACCGCTGCTGGTTAGAACGAATAACGCAAGCTAAGCTGAATGGTGCGTTCGCTGCCTTTGCCAGTCACTTTGCCAAACGTGCTGTTGTAGTTATTCGGGTTGTTATCCGCGCCATTCCAGTTGGGATGGTTGATAAAGTTGAAGCCCTCGGCACGGAAAGTCAGAGCCTGGCTTTCTGTAACGCGGAACCTCTTGAACAACCCGATATTCCAGTTCTGGAAACCAGGGTTGTAGAGCAGATTGCGGTTGCTTTGAGTGGTGAAAGTGCCCGCCGCCGGAGGAGTGAAGATCTTGCTGCCGTCGGAGTTGAATATCTTAAAATACTGAGCGGGATCCGCCTTGCCGCCTGTCGCGAATTGCGGGTTATCGAAATGCGGATCGCCACTGATATTCCACAGCGACGCTATTTGGTTTCCGCTGCCTGATCCAACGCCGGCAAAGTCATCGCCGGTCTGAACCTTGAAGGGCGTACCGGTCTGGAATTGGGTCACGCTGGTGATTTCCCAGCCGCCTAACGTTTTGCCAAGCAGTGTGCTGCTGTCCCGGAAGATCGGAAGCTCATAAATCAGATTGAGCACGATTACGTGACGGCTATCGTAGTCGGATGGTCCCCACAGATTGTGGGCATCGAAGGCGTTTGGAATCACGTCGCGCTGATTCGAACCGTCGTCAGACGATTTCGAAAATGTATAAGCGACACCGTAGCTTAGCCCCTTGGTAAAGCGCCGAGTCAGGCCGAATTGCAGCCCGTTGTAAAGAGAGTTGGCGTCGTTGTTGGTGACACGAATCGGTCCAAAACCCTTGAAGGGGCGTAGCGCATTCGCGTTCACACCAGGGTTGGCCTGAAGCGTACCCGGCTGCAACTGGTTGATGTTGCGTTCCCGCTGTCCATGCAGACCGCGGCGGCCCACATAGGAAACTTCGAGTGAAGTATTCTGGCCAACCTGGCGTTCCACAGTAAAGTTCCACGTGTACGCTTCGGGGTTGGCGAAAACGCGATCCTGAGAGTTGATGCTGATCGGGTATGTGTTTGCGCCACCACCGGAGGGATTATCCACGGAGCCAGTTGCGAATGAAGCAATTGGCTGGAACGGAGGGTTGCCGCCAAGGAATACGGAATCGCTCACACCCACACGGGTCATAAAGCGACCTCCTCCAGCACGGAATACCATCTTCGGACTCATTGCGTAAGCGATACCGACACGGGGCTGGAAGTTCGTCCAGTGGGTGTCAGAATAGCGCTTGTCCAATCCATGAAACAGGTTGGCGACGGAGCCGTTATCCGCGACAGGTACACGACCCTTGGCACCATCGGTAAAGCCATCTCCAGGGATGACAATTCCGTTAAAAGGATCGCCGGAACCCGCAATCGGGTTGCCTGTCTGCGGGTCTACTTTCACGGCCTTCGACGGATCGTAAAAGCGCGGGTCGAAGACGGAAAGATTGCGCCACAAGCTGTAGTACGGGCGAATAATGGAGTGGCGTATACCCAAGGTGAGCGTCAACTTGCTGGTTGTTTTCCAGGTGTCCTGCGCGAACCACTCGTACATCTGGCCGCGGTAAGGAGTGTAGGAGCGCGTTCCAATTTCCGCGTAGGTGTCGAACAGCCCAAGCAACGCATCAGAAACTGCCGCTCCGGTTCCCCCGCCCTGCCGGCTATTGGAAAACTGGAAACGTCCATTCTGGTTATCCGTCCCACCGGGGACGCCCTGAACGTTGATTTGATCGAAATCGTTCTGCCCGGAACGTTCAAACAAGCCGCCGAATTTTAGCGTATGGTTTCTGACGATTTTGGTGATGTTGTCCGAAATATCGTAGATGGGGCCGGATGACGAAGACGGGTACGGGCTACCGTTATAACCATCGAAATCGTTGATATCCACGGTGGGAATCTTGTTTGCAATATTCTTGGTTCCGGGGAAAGCGTACGGGTAGTTGATGCCGTACTTGGTACGGTCAAACCGGCCGTTTGCGGTATCGATACCGATCTTGACCTTATCGCGGCTAGCGGTCACTAAAGCTTCGTTGATCAGGGTCGGAGTTACGGTCCAGATCCAGTTCACGGAACCGGTCTGGTTTGGCCGGTCGAATATACGCGCGTACAGATCGAAGTTGCTTTGGAAAGGATTGAAATCGATATAGGCGTAGTTCTGCACGCGCACACGGACGGTATGCTTTTCGCTCGGGTTGATATCAAAGGAATAAGTATCCTTCCGTTGATTGGTGGGCGCTGAAGCTTGCCCGATCCAGTTGGATCTGCCGATTAGGAAACCAGGAGTTGGGTTCGGATATACATTTAGAAGGCCCACACCATTCGGGCTAAACCGGCTTGCTGGAATGATATTGCCCACAAACGGAGCGCCACTCACCGGATCTTTTAATTGAACGCCGTTAAAGAAAGAGCTTGTCGGACTCAGAAATTCACTGAAATTGCCGCCCTTCATGGCGGCGGTGGGAACCACGCGAATACTCGTGGAGACATTGCGCTGGCGGACGTACTCCTGGCTGAACAGGAAGAACAGCTTGTTCCGGTCAGGGTTCCTGAACACTTTAGGAATGATCACGGGACCATTGATGTTGTAACCGAATTGGTTGTAGCGGAAGGGTGCGACAAAATTCGTCGATACGCTCTGGTTACGGC
>JAYTGM010000442.1:0-3826 GCA_043733425.1 Terriglobia bacterium | reverse complement strand
ACCGGTTAACTCCCAAGCTTGTGGTTCGCGGCGGATATGGAATCTATTTCGGCGCGTTTGAAAATCGCGGAGGGTCGCCAAGCCTCGGATACAACTATCCGTTCCAATACAGTTTCAGCTATCGCACTCCGAACTCGGTTGCGCCGGTGCAATTTCCAAACGGAAGCATCGCGACGATCGAGAACGGGCTCTCCAGTGTTCCACTCGATCCAACTCAGGTGAATGCGCAAGGCCTTAGTCTACGGGGGATTCAGTTGCACTACACCACTCCCTATGTCCAAAGCTACAATGCTACTCTGCAGTACCAACTCACCTCGGCGGATGCGATTGAGGCCGCGTATGTCGCGTCTTTGAGCCGCCATTTGGAAACATTTGTCGGCGGTAATCTTCAAAGCCAACTCCTTCCCCCTGGAACGAACCCGCAGCTTTATGTTCCGTTTCCCGATTTCGCCCGTGGCTCCTCTTACGACAACACAATCGGGACAGCTAATTACCATTCGCTGCAAACGAAGTATCAACGCCGTTTTGCGAATGGCTTGAATGCGCTAGTCTCCTATACCTATTCAAAGACCAGAAGCGATGCGGGCGATCTCTTAAGCGGCGGCTCCGTTGGCGGATTTCGCGCTTCAGGCGTGCGTGGCTGGGGGATCGAAAAAGATACGGGGCTAGCGGCCTTCGACATTCGTAGCGCATTTTCCGCCAGCGGTTCATACGATCTTCCGTTCGGCAAAGGGCGGCGCTTTATGACAAGCCCCAATCGCATAGCTGATTTGCTGTTTGGAAATTGGGGAACAAACTTTATCTTGACGCTCGATACCGGGCAGCCGCAAACCATCGGCTGTACCAAAGCGACGGGGTCGGGAACCGGATGCTTCGCACTTTATACGGGCCTTAACCCCTATAGCGGCGCGCACAATGTGCGGCAATACTACAATCCCGCAGCCTTCAAAGACCCGCCGGTGGTAACGCAGATTGGCCAGACCGATTTCTCGCCGTTAGGCGGCGGCAATACTCAAGTTACCGGGCCACCAATTCGTCGGCTTGATTTCTCGCTCTTCAAAAGCTTCCCGTTAACTGAAGGCAAGCGCTTTGAGTTCCGCGCCGAATCTTTTAACCTCACCAACACGCCGACGTTCGCGATGCCTGGCAGTTTAAACTTTTTAGACACACTAAATTTTGCAAAAATTCGCTCCACGCGCGATGCTCCAAATGACGCGCGCGAGTTGCAGTTCGCCCTAAAGTTGTATTGGTAGTTCTGCTGTGCGCCCGGCTCTCGTTCTTGTTGTCTCCTTAGCTTCTGCGTTGTGCGCCTCCGTGAACGACGGGGGCGGTGAAACTGGAAAGCTTCTTCAAGAGCAAGCTCGCTTGCACCCGGATAGCTTCCAGGCGAACCATCTTTTGGGCGAGTTTCTTGTCCACCAAAACCGATTGGCGGCAGCAATCGCGCCGTTGGAGAAAGCCGAGCATATCGCGCCTGCCGAATACGCGAATAGTTACGATCTGGCAGCGGTTTATCTCCAAATCGGGCGAACGCGCCGCAGCCGCGAACTGATTACCAAATTGCTCAAGCAACAGGATAAAGCTGAGTTACACAACTTACTTGCCGGGGTGGAAGCAGCCGAAAACAACTTTCAGGAATCGGCCCAGCAGTATGAGATTGCGGCTCGGATAGATCCTTCGGAAAAGAATCTCTTCGACCTGGGCAGCTATCTCAGTCTTCATCGCGGATTCGAACCGGCGATCAAAGTCTTTAAGTTTGGAACGCAGCGTTATCCGCAATCGGCAAGGCTACGCGTGGGGATGGGAGTGGCATTTTACTCTGTCGGCCAGTATGACGATGCGGTTGACTCTTTGTGCCAAGCCGTCGATCTGGACCCCGCTGATACCAAACCGCTGGAGTTTCTGGGGATGATGTACGACATCTCTGCGCTTTATGCCGCAGATGTTACAAAGCGCCTCGCTCACTTTGTCCAAATTTACCCCTCCAATGCCAATGCAAATTACTACTATGCGCTCAGCCTTCGCAAACGCACCACTTCACCCGCATCGGAAACCTCAAATGGAGATGCGGAACAATATTTACGCAAGGCGGCGGCGCTGAAGCCAAGCTTTGCGGAACCCCATTTCGAATTGGGATTGCTATACGAAGAAGAGGCGAAAGATTCAAAGGCCACCGCTGAATTTGAGCTGGCAACGAAACTTAGCCCCAGTCACGCGAAAGCCCGCTACCATCTTGCGCGCTTATATCAGCGTGATGGCCGAAAAGAATTGGCGCAAAAAGAATTCCGCGCATTCCGAGCACTAAAAACCAAGAACTAAGGAATTGTCTGACAATAAATTTACTCGGATGCGAAGCAACGTGGATTGCAGTTGCCACCTGGCACTGACCGCGTTTTTATTTATATTTCCCGCGCTCGCGGAGACTGTCGATTTCGCCACCACGGTGCACCCCTTCTTCGCCCAGCGCTGCGTAGGATGTCACGGCGGTTCAAATCCCGTTTGGTCAAACAATCAAGTTGCGCGGGAATAATACTTGAGCAAGCCTCCAAGCCGCTGGCGACATCTGATGGTCCCTCGGTTCGCTGCCATCGCCGTAGGAGGGGACAAAAGACAATTTCTTTTGCCCTGATGGTTACGCTCTAAGTGGTAGTGTTCGATAAATTCCCTCAGGGCTCGGCGCAATGAGCCTTCACCGAACAGGATTAGTTTAGACAGGCACTCCTGTTTAATGAAACTACCCAGCGTTCGGCGAATGCATTCAGATTGGGACTTCTCGGCGGAAGTACCAGAGGTTGGTGGCCGGAAGACTGAAGCACGTCGCGGAATGCAGAGCAGAACTTTGTGTCCCGATCCAGGAGAACATACCGCTGGCCGGCGAGCGCACCGGAAACTTCGTCAGTCGTATTCCGGGCCATCTGCAGCATCCATTCCGTATTGGGATGCCGCGTAACTCCCGCTACGCTGACCCGCCGAGTCTCTAATCTGATGAAGAACAGGACGTAGTAGGTAACTAAGCCGCGCCATGTCAGCACTTCCACTGTGAAGAAATCAGTCCCCGAGAGAACCGCCATATGAACGGCAATGAAGGCTTTCCACGTGGTGTTCTGGCTTCGGCGCGGAGCCGGTGCAATCCCGTAGCGCTTCAGAATGTTGCCCACGGTCTGATCTGAGACGTGACGACCTAAATTCGCTAAAGCACCGACGATCCGGTCGCACGGACGGTGCGGCGCTTTGTGGTGACACATCAGGAAAAATGGGCGGCTGGTATCGCGTTTCTTCAACCAGTCGAGCGTGAAGTAGCCGATCAGGTCAGTGCAATAACCAGTGGATTTTTCCTGCTTTCCCATCGTGATGAAGGTGGGATCGTAATATACGCCTTGACCGGGAAGAATCTTCCAGAAATCGAATCCCGTGGGGTCGCTCTGCAGATGCCACTTGCCAATCATCGCCGTGTCATAACCGGCGGCTTGCAGGTCTTTCTCTACGGTGTTGCGAATTCCGTCGAAACGGTCGTCGAGCGTATAGACGCCGTTCTCATTACTGTATTGGCCAGTCAGGATGGCGGCACGGCTCGGCGTGCAAATAGAATTGGTGCAGAAGCATCAAATCAACCGCACGCCGCGTGCTGAAATGCGATCAATATTCGGCGTTTCGTTGATCTTACTACCATAGGCGGAAATCGCGTGAGCGGAATGGTCGTCCGCCATGATCTAGACGATATTGGGCCGTTTCGCGGGAGTAGCGAGTAGCGGAGAAAGCGCGGCAACGCTCAGAAATGCCCTTCGATTTATCTTTGTACTCATGGCTTCAGGTAACGCATACTTTA